>JAAXWV010000355.1 GCA_013334845.1 Candidatus Roizmanbacteria bacterium
GGATCTGGCCGCATCAGTTTTTTATTCTGAAGCAACAGGGTAAGGCTGTCTTTATAAACTGATCGCGGCTCATTTAAAGCTTCGTGAAAGTGTGTATTTGCCTCAGAAAACTCTCCCAAGCCATAAAAACAGGTGCCCAGCAAAAAAGCTTTTTGCCTTCCAGCTTCAGCGGCAAAATCGGTTTCAGCCGTATATAGGTCAAGAATTGCCTGCTGGTAAGATTGTTGACGGATCAGACATACTGCTTTTTTTGACAATGCTTCAAACCTCAGACTGTCATCTGTAATAATATTGGATGCGAACGTATAGTATTTTTCAGCTTCGCCAAAATTCCCCTGATCGAAAAAACAGTCACCTGTTTTGATGGTAAGTAAACCTACGGATTCAGATGGACCGAAGAAAAGAGCCCTTTGGTATTCTTTTGCGGCGAGGTTGTATTGCCCTGTTGCAAATTGTCTGTCAGCATAAGCTGTCAGGGATAGCAGTAAAGCTGGAAAGCTTAATAGCAATAAAGCCGGCAACTTAAGCTGCAGAAAAACCTCTTTTTGCTCCATCATCCAGCAAGATGTAATCTTGCTGGACAGCACTGCAGTCCATGTAATGGCAAATGCCTTAACTTCTTTCAAACTTTAATCCTCTAACAATTTAATCTATTCAACGACCTTAAAATATCTTTCCGTGCACCCCAGATATTCAAGGCTAGTGAAAATATTTTTATTATTATCAATATGATATGTTATACACTTAAACTAATCAATCACTAACACATCATAACTATATGTATAAAAGCGGTGAATCATGAAATAAACAACATAATAAAGGGGAAAGTGGCATGTCTATCACTTAAGGTGTTGCTGATAGACCTGTAAATCACGTAAAATCCCTCGCAGAAACTAAATTCTTCACATCATCGTTGCTACCGTCAAAAAACATTTTTATTGCATTTTCATGAAGTTTGACGCACTCAGTCGTCTGCAGGCAGTTTCTAAATACAAACAAATAATTAAAAATCAATGATCAGAAATTACTCTAGGCCGCCTATTCGTAAGGACACAAGCATCGCGATTACCCGCGACAATATTCTTTACAACACCGAGTTATTTCTGGAGCCCAGCGTTATTATGTTCTCGCTTTGGGCTGTGGCATTTTGGCATGAGGGCGGCCTTACGCCGTCATACCTCATTTTGTCGGTCATCTTGTTTTACATTACATTTCCATGTAGCTCAAAAATCCACATGGCTGCTTGGAGAGTTTTCAGAAACATCATACTTTCATGGGCTCTTCTGGCAGGCTTGGTACTTAGCTTTGGCATAATCACGGGCTATATCAAGTTATTCTCTCCGGTAGCGATAAAACTTTGGCTTTGGCTGACACCAGTCTGTCAACTTCTGGCGGTATTTGCTCTGCGTGCCGGCGCTTCGCTTCTGCTTAAACTGCAAGGCCCGCAAAAAAGAGTAATTGTGGCCGGAATGAACGATCAGGGGATTGCGCTCGCTGAGAGTCTTATACATAACGATTACTCCACTGCAACTTGCCTTGGTTTTTTCGAGGATCGAGATCCGGAGCGCCTGCAAAATAAAAATGGTTTTCCAATACTAGGGAAGCTCGCTGACATTGCTGAATATGTCAAAACACACAATATCAATATTATCTATTTGTCACTTCCGATGGTCAGCCAACCTCGGATTATCAAGTTGCTGGATGAGTTGCAAGACACCACAGCATCAATTTATATTCTTCCTGACATATTCCTGACAGACTTAATCCAGGGCCATATGGGGCAAGTAGATGGCATACCGGTCATGGCAATCTGTGAGTCACCTTTTACGGGGGTCGATAGCTTAGTCAAGCGCCTCACCGATATCGTACTCTCGCTAATAATATTGACACTGCTCTCGCCTC
>JAAXWV010000356.1 GCA_013334845.1 Candidatus Roizmanbacteria bacterium
GTAAAGTTTTATAACTACATAAAATCCAGGTTTTCACAGTTCCTGATTATTTCTTCTAAATTAGCCTCAAAAAAAGTTCGATTCCCGTGTCTTTGATTTTTTGGAACTTACCAATGAGTAGCTTCAATTCTGTAAAAACAACTTGACATGGTTTACAGTTTACAGTAAACTATAAACCATAACTATGGTAACTGATACAAAACACAAAATAATGAGCTATATCAAGGAGAACCGACAAGTACGGGTGAACGATCTCGTACGTCATCTTGGCCATAGTCGCGTGGCGATTCACAAACAATTGAAAAGATTGGTTGAAGAGGGCGAACTCCAGAAGCTGGGGAAACCGCCAATAGTATATTATGTGCTTAATACCGAGAAATCAATAGAATTGCCTGTTATTGCAAAAGACCTATCAGATAGTATTGATAGTTCATATCTGTATATATCTCCACGGGGTGAAATGATATCGGGGTTCCCCGGTTTCTCTCAGTGGGTGAAATCAATTGGTGAAGAAAAGAAAATCATTCCGCTCGCGGAGGAATATATACATATACGTACTCAGGCAGACAAGCATTATTCCGATAATGGCTGGCTTGATGCAACAAAGAGTAAGCTCGATCCCGTTTTTCATGACAATGTTCTTTATAAACTTCTTTATGCGGATTTTTATAGTCTTCCGAAATTCGGAAAAACAAAGCTTGGTCAGATCATGCTTTATGCTAAGCAATCACAAAATAGAGAGCTGGCATATAGGCTCATCGAGACAGTAAAACCTATTCTCGAGAGAATCATTACGATACACACCATTGATACTATCGCTTTTATTCCTCCCAGTATTCCTCGTACATTGCAGTTTATGACAGAATTTGCCCGTGGACTCAGTTTGGGGATAAGAACAATCCCACTTATTAAAACCTACACGGGTGATGTGATCGTTGCTCAAAAAACGCTTTCACGACTGGAAGAGCGTATCGAAAACGCCCGACAAACAATCTTTGTTGATGTAAATAAGGCGCCTAACAATGCAAAAAATGTTTTGATTATAGACGACGCGGTCGGATCCGGCTCTACAATGGAGGAAGTAGGGAAAAAACTCCGTGACCTTAATCTCGTGCGCGGAAATATTATTGGGTTTGCAATTGTCGGGAGTATGAAAGGCTTTGAGGTCATTCGGGAAGTGTAGCATATATACTCATTAGCTCATTAAAATGAGAGAGATTTGAGGAGGAGCGGTTCAAATACAAGTTCGTACTCCGCTCAATCGGTAATCCCAAGTGACCCCATATTTTCTCAAATCCGTGCACGAGCCCAAAGAATATATCTTTCCCATCAAACTCCGTGGCGCACATGTCCAGCTTGAATCCGGTGTGAAGAACTTGCACCAGACAACCGGATTGGTATCCTGTTCGGAAGCATGGACAGAAAGAAGTGATTTAAAATGACCTAGATGAATTCAATTTAAATACTTAGCCAATTGCCGGCTTGATTATATTCTATTAATGAGCTAATATAAGCTGTGACACTATATTCTGATAAATTTACCAATCTCTATAGTCTTTCTAAAACTCTTCGCTTTGAATTAAAACCACTTCCAGAGACAGTTGAATTACTTAAAAAAAAGAATTTATTAGGCAAAACGCCAGTAGAGATCGATCAAGAAAAAGATGAACTATATCACAAGGAATTAAAGCCGATGTTTGACCAACTGCACGAGATGTTTATAACTGAGTCGCTCAAAATAATTCAGTTCGACAGAGCTCAGCTAGAGCAGCTTGAACAACAATATCAAACATTAAAGGCTCTGAATAAGGACAAAAATACAAACAGTGTCGCCATAGATCAACTCGTTAATCCCAAAACAGGTCTCATTGCGCACCTCGAAACTAAACTTCGAGAAGTT
>JAAXWV010000085.1 GCA_013334845.1 Candidatus Roizmanbacteria bacterium
GAAATAATGAGAAACGTCTTTTTCATGATGTGTGTGTTTTTTTTTGTGAAAAATGCGTACTTCTGAGCAGGACAATTACATAACCGTTACACCGCTCATATAGTTGCAGATGGTTTTGACGAGATGCCGGCAGGCTACACGGTTAATCTTCGCATCACTCTTGTTCCCGGATCAGTTATTACGATATCACAGAGCTTCATGCCCTTTTAGGAAATCGTTTCTATCTGATTTTCCCTGCTCCTGTATCGGCTTTTATGGCATGAAAGGAGCACCTTTCGGTATGAGCTGCGGAGTGGCAGTGAGTTCAATATGAGGAGCATCAAGGATCGAAAGAGCAGTTCATCTCCGCTCTTTTTTCCAGGGGATTCTGTTGCTGCCAAGCAAGGCTATCGGCAGTAACAGGATGAAAAACACGATGTCCCGGACTATCGCACCGATACCGACTTCCTCTTGCATTCCGTACCATTGTGACAGAAACTCCATGCAGCCGCTTTCAATTTTTTTTATTTTCATCATAAATATATGTAACTTCAAAGTGATTTTTTGGCCAGGTTTTCAATTGAGTTTGCTGCCCTGTTGACGGGTTGAAAAGCAATATTTTTATACCGATTCCTAAAAGACACCAACGCGAATCCGATATAGTAACGGAAGAACAGGAGATCGATCTATCAAAAAGTTAGCAAAAAAGAGAAATGGCTTTTGCAACATGATCTGTTTTGTCGTGAATTTACTTTGTATGGCAGCCGGTTGTGTTGGGTTATTTGTCCATCGATATTGAACAGCAAATAAGACAACTGCTTGCGGCTGATTTTATTGTTTGACCCATAAAAGATAACCGGGATATAAGGAGGATATAGCTTGTCGTTTATAGATATTTTTCGACCGAAATGGAAAAACAGTAACGTTTTTCTGCGGCTTGCTGCCGTCGAGAAACTTACCAACCAGTCACAACTGGCAGAGGTAGCCAAAAATGATTACGAAAATACGATAAGAATTGCAGCAGTGAATAGACTAACGGATCAAACTCGACTTGCTGAAGTAGCTTTAACTAACGACAATAAGGAAGCTCGGTATGCTGCTTTAGAGAATTTAACAGATCCGAATCTGCGCGCCAAAGTCCTTGAAACATTTGATTACAATGAAAAGGATATGGAAACATTCCGGACTATGGCGTTAGTATTTAACTTCGAAAAGGAATAATTGCAAGGTGGCCAAAGAATGTCGCAAGTGGCAGCAGAATTTGATGTGCATGGTAACGTAGAGCTTACAACGGAAAGTGTCCTGGAAAATGCGATCAAGGATAAACCTGTGCCTTCTCATGCTGCAGGGATTGATTTCTCAGGTCTCCATGCGCTACAATCGATGGGCAAGAAGATCGATGCGATAAAGTTGTATCGTGAGCAAGCAGGAGTTGGATTGAAGGATGCGAATGACGCTATTGATGCTATTGAGCGTGGTGATGTTTAAAAATAAGAATGGCATGACACCTCTGATGCTTGCGGCTTGGGGTGGTCGGCCCAATGTCGTAAGACTCCTGATTGACAATATGGCCGACGTCAACGCAAAGAATAACGATGGCAATACTGCCTTAATGGAGGCGGCTGAAAACCATCAAGATGGAGGCCGTCGGGAACACGCGGATATTATGGGAATGCTGAAGGCTGCGGGAGCCAGGGAATAAATGGTCGAATAATACAATCCATCCGACCTCATACCTCAGCGGCTGATTATTGTAGATAATCGCTTTGAACAGGAGCAACACAATGATGAACATCTTTCGAAGATTTTTTGGTACCCCCGACCGCCAAAAAGGTCGGTCAGGATCGGCAACAATTGCCCCACCTGGAATCGAAAATGAGTTTTTTCACTTGTGGGAGACAACTCTAATGGAAAGAACCGCCAAATTACTTTCTACCGGCCAGCCGACCGATAATGAAGAGATTGCCAAGCATGCTGTGAATAGGGCGAGTGAGATAATCATGAACAAATATGGTCTTTCCACCTCACAGATGGTAGCAATTATCGGGAAGGCCTTTGATAGCAATAAATAGGGCCAATGGGCCGGGCTTGAATAGAGTTCTTGGGCGAAAAAGAATTCAAAAGTTAAATAAGGGGAAAACTATCAATGAACATCAGTCAGAAGCTCTTTGACGCAATTATTGTTGGTAATTTACCAATTGTGAAAGAGGAATTGGAAAAAGGAGCTGATATTAATGCTAAATCCGATGTCGGCTGGACGGCCTTAATGTTTGCGGCTGATGTCGGCGACCTGGATATCACAATATTTCTAATTGAAAATGGCGCCAACATAAATGATAGAGATAATGATGGCTATTCATCACTTATGGGAGCTGCTTTTAAAGGGCATACAGCTATCGTGAAGTATTTGATAGATAAAGGTGCTGGTGTTAATTATGCTTCAACTGACAATGAATCAAAAGGAACAACAGCTTTGATTTCGGCATCTTATAATGACTTTCCCCAAATTGTAAAATTTCTAATTGAAAATGGAGCTGATTTAACAGCTAAGAATATGTATGGATATACGGCACTAAAATCTGCCCTTTCAAAAGGAAATCAAGAAATTATCGATATGTTGAAGATGGCGGGAGTGAAAGAATGATATTTGTGCTGAATAAAATGCTGTTGAAGTTGACGCCATAGGTTTTTCTTATAGTGTGGGCTTTTTTTGCAAACCATTAGTGAGTTCTTGTTTTTGTGTCAGTGCGACTTACAGTTTATTAGCATATACTGGGGAAGTCGTTTAACTGGACAGGTGCAGGGTTGATATTCTCATCGGATGCTGGAACAGGTTAATCAAGGATCTGTTTGGTCTGCAGCTGATCAGGTTATTGATATCTCCTCTTTTAAAACAAGGCGTATATCGCTCTGGATTTTCTGATAGTTATTTGCAAATGCAAAAATAAAAATACAAAGGTATTTAATCGTATTTGATATTTATGTAATTCATCAAAGGGGGTGCATTATGGCTGTTTATGAGAATTCTATCACTTCTTTAAAAAGCCAAGAAGAAATTTGTGATCAAGTTAATGTATTTTTAACATCAAATGGCTTTAAAAGTCAGGGGCATGGCATATTTAATAAAAATAAATTAATTTGGCAAAATGGTATTTTTGTGCAGCAGTTAATTGAGTTGATAATCGAACAGAATGAAATTAAAATTATTGGCAAAGTGCCATATAATGGGATATTCGGATTGGTTTTAATAATCAGATATTTTAATAAAAGAAAGACCATTAAAGAGATATGTGTGCAACTTGAAAAAATAGTTAAAGGTGAGTAGCTAATTGTGAACTGAGATAATATATGCCTGACACTTAGCTAATTAAAGAATAGGTGGAACCATGCTGCTCTTGGTTGGGTAATGGTGAAGTTAAACAATGTTAGGCAACAGCAAAACCACAACAATGCGTATAGTCAACCAATAATACAATGAAAGGAGATCAGCATGCATTGGTACTTTGAAGTGTTGAAAAAGTATACGGTATTTAATGGCAGAGCAAGAAGAAAAGAATATTGGTACTTCTCCTTGTTCAATATCATCGTCATTATTGTCCTGATATTTATTAATGCAGTAATTGATCCTGCAGGTTTTAGACAAGGAGCTGGTTTTGGACCACTAAGTAGTATGTATGTATTGGTGACATTGATTCCGGGTATAGCAGTATCTGTGCGTCGCCTTCATGATACTGACCGTAGTGGTTGGTGGTTGCTTATTGGTTTTATTCCGCTAGCTTCCATCGTATTGCTGGTATTTATGGTGCAAGATAGCACACCAGGTGAAAATAAATTCGGCTCAAACCCAAAAGAGTCAACATTGAATGCTGGAGCTGCTGAAGGGCCGACAAAAAAATGCCCGGATTGCGCTGAACTCATCAGGCTGGACGCAACCAAGTGTCGGTATTGCGGCAAAGTGTTTGATCCGCCTGTATCAGCTCAACAGGATTTATGAAGAAGTTTATCAATTGATCAAAGACTGTTGTGACGTTGATGATGATTCAATTTATATCAATTTTTGCATCTTCGGCACAATCAGCAGGAGCCGATTATTCCGTTTCTGACAGAGTAGACCTTGGCAGGGTAGTGGGAATCGTATTCGCTATTCAGTTGATCCGGTCACTTTCACTTTTCAAAAAGAAAAAATAATCCATCAATCACCCTGGGGGCGAGAAGATGAAACAGTGTCCGCTGTGTTTTGGAGAAATCCAGGACGAAGCCATCAAATGCCGGCATTGCAAAAGCATGATCGGCTTAGTAGCGCCTGCATCGCAAACCTATCCAATGAAACAACCGTCACTGACGGAGTGCCTGTCTGGTTCACCGACCGCCGCCGGGGACCAAAGTCGACCGGAAGAAGCGATAATCTGCCAGGATCTCCAAGGCGTGAACACGGGCATCCGGGGCTGGCTGCTCGTTTTTACAGCCGCTCTGGCATTGGGATGTGTGAATGCCATAATGGTTATATCGGAATTTTTTCTGGCGGATCATCCTTTCTCCATCCCGCTGAACAGGCTGATATTTGCATGTGATATTCTGTTGTTCTGCATCGCGCTCTTTACGATGTATTTTCTGGTCACCAAAAAAAAGATTGCTCCGGTAGTCTATATATTATTCAGACTGTTTTCCATGTTCACGGGTTTTCTCATCTTTTACGGGGCGATTTTCTATCAGATGCAGTTTACCACCGAGAGCATAAGCAACTTTATCATGACCATGGGAGAAACAATCGGCTGCCTTGTAATCGTACCGTACTTTATTCTATCGAAACGGGTGCGTGCCACCTTCATTTATCCGTTGAACAAAGAAAAAATCCTCGACAGGTTGTGGATTCCGCTGTTGCCGAGGCTTGAAAGGCTCTCTCTCTTATTGTGGAAGACTAGAAGATTCCTTGTCGTGGAAATTATTGTATTTATTGTTGTTACTATGATTCTAACCCATGCATTAGCGATGTTGATGAAATAGCAACTTGACATATGTCAATACGAGTCTTGTGATTTTCACGTCTACACAAATTTAAAATGCTGTTCATTCTGGATTACGTCCCAATCCCACGTCTATTGAACTTGGTGCAACATTGGGGGTGTCAAAAGAAGCTACTCAACAGGTATGGATACAGCAAGTCATGTCAGATCAAACTGATTGGTTTTTGTGTCCAACTTGCTCTGCGAGGTATGCACAGTCTGCATCATATAAAAAGTGGTGGCAGTTCTGGAAATAACAGAAACTAATCAACAAAAAACCTCCAGGTGATTATGATAATTAGGGGCGGTTTTGGTGAACCATATTGTTCACAGGAATGCTATGATAAAGGAGGCAAGTACGCTGCAGCTGTAATGCTTAAGAACCAAACCGGCGTTTGCGGTATTTGTCAAAAACCAGTCCAGGCATCAATGCGTGGTGTATCCAATTGCGCAATAGTTCCATATGAAGGGGTGAATCTATTTATATGCAATTCATGTACTGTTCAGGGCAAAGCACATTTGAATAATTACAAGAAATGCTGCATGTGTCAAAAATCATTGTAATTACAATTGATTGGCTATCAAGACAATCCAGCAGCCGTTGATCTCCATATTGTTCATACAAAAGGAGGAAGATAAAGATGAGCATATTTCAAAAATTTTTTAGTCAGAAGAATACGGTGTCAAATCATCCATTGCTGGATAATTTCTTGCCACATCAACCACGTTAAACACAAATTAGTCTGAAAAGTGTATTTGATCCGCTGCACGACGCTAATTTTGAGATCATTACGTGGATCAATCCTGATGAGGCGATAAGCAAAAGAATAATGGACCAGGCTAATTCTAAATGTATTGCGGCCTGGTGTAATAACGATAAGAAGACGGCTATGTTGTATGGATTAGGTCAGGTATATAGAAATGATTTTGAAGATGTGATGAACTGGGTACGTGATATTACTCTGTTTGGGAAAAAAGCCATGGTTAGAATAGTAAAAGAGGATTCTTCTGATTCATATATAGAAATCTCAAAGTGAAGAAATTGTTTGGCGATTTTGATGTTATCTGAACTCTATACAAAACTTGGTAGGGTTTGCATGAAGTGATTCAATAAACCGGATCAATCAAATT
>JAAXWV010000357.1 GCA_013334845.1 Candidatus Roizmanbacteria bacterium
GTATCTATTTTCTCCAGCAGGGCAATCCGATCCCCGCCAAGAAATATATTTTCAGACTTCCGAAACCAAAGGGCTCCTTCAAGCTCAATGTTATTTCCGTGCGCGTTTACCGTCCGGTCGCTTTTTGGCATTCGTTTAAGAAGTATTGATGGAGAAAATCCGGGTTGTTTTGTTGATCTTTTACTTGCCTAACATGTTGTTAATGCAAACAATTTAATCTGTTTGTGCCATTTTAGGTGGTGAAAAATGATATAAGCCAATTTTTTCTAAAAAAATTAGATTTTTTTTGTAAAAAACCTTTTATTTTTTAGGATTTTTTAAGATATTCCCACTTAATAGTCTGTAACGTTTTGTTTACTCTCTCTTTGCTCTTTTTTTTTGTCTATCGTTATATTTTAAAAAAATAACGACCTAATCATCTTTAGTGATATTAAAATGAACGAGCCTATACAGCTTTATCCGGTCTCAATTGTAGGTACAGGCCCTGGTGATCCTGATTTCCTAACGGTCAAGGCCTCACGGGTTATCAGGGAAGCGGATATCATTCTCTACGACTGCCAGCCAGCGAAGCTTGTCCTGAACAGCCTTCCCACATCTGCAACGGTCATTTATGTCAGTCGCCATCCTCAAGAGGGAGACGAAAATTCTTACCCTGGAAAGTCACTCCTTGATCTTGTTCAGGAGAATTATCTCAATGGAAAGAAAGTCGTTCGTCTGAAGGTTGGCGATCCCATGCTCTTCGGTGGGGAGCTAAATGATCACGTCGCACTCAGCCAGATGAACATTCCGTTTGAAGTGATTCCGGGAATCTCGGCTGGGGTGGGGGCTGCAAGTGCCTATGCCTTATCGATCAGCGCAAAGTATGAAAGCGATTCGGTTACCCATCTGATTGCCCATGAAATCCGGGACAATTTTGCACTCATCCGAGACGCCGCGCGCCTGCTCCTGCATGGGTCAACGATTGTGCTTTACATGGCCGATGAGCATCTCGAAGCGATTTTCAATGTCTTTTCCGAGGAAGGTATCCCGGAAGACATGCCGGTCGTTGCCGTGTGCATGGTGGGTTGGCCTGAAGAGTTTTATGTGTCCTCAACCATGAAGTGCATGGGAAAAGGTCTGGCAAACAATGCGCTTAAGAAGCCCATTGTCTATTTTGTCGGCAAATATGTCTCAATAGGAAATATTGTGAAAGATCATGCGAGACCGGTTATGGAACTCGTGAAACAGCCCTGTTGAGAATTTTCTTAACCACCGTTATTCCTTTTGAATATAACGTTTATAAAAAAGAACAAGCCAAATGAAAAAACTAATACCGCTTTTACTTCTGGCGATAGCACCGAGAATCGTTTCGGCAGCGGAAATATCGCCTGACTCGCTCGATCAGAAGATCAAAGTTTTTAGCGCCGGTGAGATTACGGTTGTTGGCAAAAAGGATCAGGCCAGGGAAACCGTCAGCGGAGCCGAAATAGAGATGCTCGATAAAACGGACATTGCAAAAGCTACGAATCTGCTCCCCGGCGTCAATCTCGGAAGTGCTGGCCCTCGTAATGAAGGCAGGATTTTTGTAAGGGGATTTGACATGCGGCAGGTGCCACTTTACCTGGACGGCATCCCGCTTTATGTCCCCTACGACGGCTTCGTTGACCCGAACCGATTCACCACTTTTGACCTTTCGGAAATCACGGTCTCAAAAGGGTATACCTCCGTTCTTTACGGGCCGAATACCTTGGGCGGGGCGATTAATATGGTGTCCCGCAAGCCGCAAGGAACGCTTGATGCTGCCGCAAGAACCGGTCTCAGCTTTGGCGAAGATAAAATCGCCTCAAAAGTGGCGTCGCTTAATGTCGGATCAAATCAGGGGTTGTATTACATCCAGGCGGG
>JAAXWV010000358.1 GCA_013334845.1 Candidatus Roizmanbacteria bacterium
TTGCTTTTCAGAAGCGGGGCTCTGTAAGATGACGGGACGCTCACAACAACGTAAACTAATTCCATGGGCGACCCGGCTAACCTAGGCAATGATGCATTCATCTTTGCAACTGATCGAGAGGATTCCCCCCTGAAAAAATTCGTGTATTGCTTATTTTGCCCCTATTGATATGGGGGAACGTCCCGTAGTCATTTATATACCTGTCCCGAAAATCGTTAAGAGATTTATAATGAGCGAAAAATACAGATTTAAACCAGCTTCACAACAAGAGCTGTCGTTATATTGTTTTGTTGGCGAGTCTGTATGTGCAGTACAACATGTGGAAGATGCCCTTAGTCATTCGATTGTATTAAAAAAGATAAAGCCACGGTTAAAGTCAGAAGCTGACAAGCATTTAGAGAAACATCGATCATATACACTTGGTAAAGCAATCAAGATTGCCGAAAAAGGAAGTTTATATCCTGAGTTACTACAGCGAGAACTTAAAGAATTTTTGTCAGAGAGAAATTGGCTTATTCATAAAAGTATTGCGCAAGGTCGAGATGAATGGGATTTGAATATCTCAAGAGAGAAATTGATTTGTAGAATAAAGACTATCATAACGCAAGCACAGAAGCTTTTACAGATGATCGAAGAGGATTTGATTGAGTTTTCAGAAGCTAATGGTGTTGATATGTCTCGGGTAAGAGCAGAAATAGATAAGCATTATTTTGAATAATGGGGAACAGGTCATTCCCTGAGACGCAAGATGGGACGCTTGCAATCACATAAAATAATTGCATGGGAGATGTAGCTAACCTCGGCAATCATGCATAGATTTTTGTAACGGATTCCTCTTGTATTCGGATTGATCGAGAGGATTCACCCGGAAAGAATTCGAGTATTGCTTATTTTGTACTTACTGGTACAGGCGAACATGCGGCTGCAGCAGGTAAAAGCCGCACCATCAAATAAATTTTCCGCCGCGGAGCACTGCTCATCCGCAGCAAAGTTCGATAAAAAAATGAAGAAGCCGGAACTACATCCTGTCTTGAAGAAACTACTTGGACACAAAACGAGTGAGTCTGGAAAGGAGATTCTCGCTACATGGAAGAAAATCACCGCTTCGGTCTGCAAGCCTTGTTGGGAGCTGAAGTATTGCCCATTTGGTACTTTAGTTGAGCAATTCCCAATATCCCCGCCAGAAAAAGCCGAGGAGGAAGAACACTCGGAGTATTTAAAACAATGTATAAAGATTGGGTACCTTGCTGACGAGAGCCCCTTGGATGAGATACAGAAGGAGATGTTCCAAAAAGAGGTCGATGAATTCGCCTCAGCTGAATATCCTGAAAGGCTCCCGGAAGTAATCCAACTGATGTCATGTCGCATCTTTGGCCATCTATGTCCTGTTTTTTTTACAGCAGAACCGATGACAGAAACGAAAGACACTCGACGGCACGGAAGGTACATCCCTCGCGAAATAATGTTGAAAGTGGTGCGGCGTGACGGACAGATGTGCCAAGTGTGTCACCAGTACGTTCCAGACAATGAGCTAGACTTCGATCATGTAATTCCTCACTCCAAAGGAGGGCCTGTGACTGTTGATAATTTGCGAGTTGTGCATAGCTCATGCAATAAAAGCAAGAGCGATAACTTGGATACTATTCTCGAACCTAATCCGCTTTCAAAACAATTCTTGGAAGAACAGAAGTCAAAAAAGAATTCTCGAAGGGAATGAAGGGAGATCGGGAACGCAGTGCAATAGCAACAGAATTCGGAGGCTGTTCATTCGGCATCGCCTCTGACTGTCATATGAACTGGTAGTAGAGAACGGGACATCCTGTAGTGACAAATCAAAACGAAAAGTTTTTTTACTAACGAACAGTCCCTCCAAGTG
>JAAXWV010000359.1 GCA_013334845.1 Candidatus Roizmanbacteria bacterium
CCCTTTTCGATTTCTCCGACTTCAGCGACCGGTACTCATCTACGTCCACCCCGGCAAACGCCTCCATCCGCTTCGACACCGCAGCATCGACATCAGCCTGCGAAAACACCCGCTCACTACCAGCAGGATACCCTGAACCACTGCCAGTAGCAGACCCGCCGGAACCCTCCCCGCCACTAGCCTGAGACCCACCGCCAGCACCAGCGCCGCCCCCATCCTCAACCACAAACCGCACAGGGAACAGCGTGCGCCCCCAAAACCCCTTCATCGACCTCATACCCGTAACCCTTAATAGTTAGCAAGCCCTATCTATTATTAAATAGATTTACCTGATCATAATATAGTTATTTCTATCTATTTCTAAGGCACAAAAAATAGGCCATAGAGGCCGTAATGCCTTTCTACATAAACCACCACCATGCACAATACAACAGTCTTTCTTGCCCACTCTGTCCATTCAGCTCACTGATCCGCATCCAAAATTCCAGCTCACACCTGAACAGGCAACTGCTCAGTATGGCCTTTTCATAACCATTTATTACATTAACGTAAAAGATTTATTCGTACTCTCACTTGATGACTGTAGGCAAAATAACCTGATTGCTTTTTCTCAGAAATCACTTGTCTGATACGGGCCTTAATAACATACACATATAAACAAAGGTATTAGCCAACATATTAATATAAAATATCTTATTGTCTGCTGGAAAGGTATCTAACAGCATTTTCAATGTCAACAATTATAGGAGCCATTTTGACCAACTCCATCGATATGCAAGATTTCTTACGTATTTATGAGGAACACGTTGAAAATATACTGTTGCCGACCGAGCGGGAGTTACGACGATTCTTCAATCAATGGCGCGAACCAGCAGCATGGGCTTATCAGGTAAGTTCTAGTCGCATGCCTGCGCCATCGCCAATCAAGCGATCCACGATTCGTATTAAACGCCCCGAAAGTGTTGCAGATAAAATTATTCGGAAACCTTCATCCTTTCCCAATGGATTTTCGCACGAGAGCATTAAGTTAATGCGGGATACACTCGGAGCACGCATAGTAGTTTACTTTCTTTCGAACCTACCTATGATTGATCACTCCCTGAGGAATAGCGAGGTCCTTGAGATTTCATCTGCTGATCCTCCCGTTGCATACTTGAATAGAGAGATTTGGGATCGTTTTAATCTTAGACACATTCGTTGGGAAAAGAAGGATAGCGGTTACGCTTCAATTCATTACATTGTTCGTTTACGCAATTCAGAAATCCCGATTGCAGCGAGACCATGGTTTGAAATTCAAGTACGTACTTTAATTGAAGATGTTTGGGGCGATATTGAGCATATTCTTGGATACAAACCAGACAAACGTACATCATTTGCCGTCAAAAAGCAGTTCCAAATCATCAGCTCGGAACTTACCGCTATTGACGAACATTTCAACCTGCTCTATGAAGAATTGGCTAGGTTTCAGGAAGAAGCAATGTATCGAGATCATGACCCGTTGAATGCAGAAAATCTTCCTCCAGTACTTGGCGAAATTGGCATCAGTTGTGCTCAAAGAGAAATTGATGGGTTACTTAAGCTACTAACTAGTCGCGGTGTTTCAAATGTCGGCGAATTACGTATCGCAGCAAACCATCAACGATTGGCACTGATCACGAGTGTCTTCCAAGAATCTGAAAATCGTCCGCCAACCCACTTTGAGATTGTCGCTGCTATTGGCGCTACTCACACACTAACTTCTGATACGGATGTAAAGAAATCGATTTGTAGCCAAATTGATTTTCTAAAGGCTTGGGAAAAACTTAAGCCCGTAAGTAAAGAAAAGGTTAGTCCGCTGTTCAAGGGTCAACTACGCGATAAATCTACCCATAGATC
>JAAXWV010000360.1 GCA_013334845.1 Candidatus Roizmanbacteria bacterium
CCTTTTCATATGTTTGCCGGTCTTCTGGCAAGACGGTGTTCGCCATATAATCGAAAGTGACAGGAAAGCTGTTCGGCTCAGCATCATAAAGCTGCCAGAGTTCATCATGTTTCTTCAAAAAACAACCTGATAGGTGAGCGCTTTTTGAGCCGCCTTTAAATCTTGACTGGTAAGCATAATAGATACAGCCTTCTATCTAATTTGCAAGTTGCTCGATATGAATTCGTCTATGGAGGGGATTGCGGCTCAACTGGTGTAAGCTGTAAAGTAAATAAACAACATTCTGTGATGGGTGCCAAAAGATGGGTTCCTGAATAACTTCAGAACGATATGCCTACGGTAAATTGTTCTTGGACAAGATCCTTTAAGAGATGTATAAAAAGCGTTTATCTCCTCTCTGCCAGATTGCCCAGCTCACATCATGGTGACCATATAAGTCAGGACGAGATGATGAACGCAAGAGGAAGGGCCTGCATGCAGGAGCGGGTTGCTTTTATGGACGGCCTGGAGCCTAATGAGTAAGTGCAGCTAAAGGGAACTTGCTCCATGTGCGGTAATACCCGGATTTGGAAATTCTTCTCAAATGGAGAGGCCAAATCCATTGTGTCAATTTGTATTGAAAGTGTTTTATCCTGATACAGTTTTAGATCTTCTTTCATGCCATTTATCGTGTAATCATTTGAGTGTATAAAATTGCTAAAATCATTTAAGTGTAATTAATATTATTATTTGGTGGAGATCATTCCTCTTCTTGTTCCGTTTGTGGTATGGTAATTGTAGAAATATCTTTGAAAATCCTCACGCCCGTGAGGAAGAGCAGGTGTTGGGGGACATCTGTTCACTAAAGCTGCCTCAGTTACACTGGGGCAGCTTTTTTTATCGAGTTTTTATCGATAATGCGTTGCACTTTTCCAGTTGTTCCACTGCGCTTTTTGTGCTGCGATTCCGTATATTCAAAGCACAAGTACCTGGCGTAACCTTAATATTGGTTCGGCCCCCACGGTATCAAATCCCCCATCCTCGTTTATATTTAAAAACATGAACCAATACAGTGATAGTGATGTAAACGGCAGAGTGTCCGCGTATGATTTTGGTGATGACTGGATTCATATTGAGTTTAGTGATGGTGTGGTATATGAGTATACGTATGCATCAGCAGGAGCGCACTATATTGAAATGATGAAACGTCTTGCCAAAGCAGGCGTTGCTTTGAATGAATTTATTGATATGCATGTGAAGCATAAGTACTCACGACGAGTACGTTAGTCAGTCGTGAAGGAATTTGTTTATGAGTAAAGGATTATTCTCCCTCGCTGATCCTGTTGATCTTGTCCTTTTTTGTCTAATCCCTGTCTGATATCCGTATATTCACCGTAGAAGTTTCCGGGGAAATGTCACCACCCGAACATCAAACCTTAAATGGTTATGGCAACTCCTGATGTAATCGGAAGTTGACAATCCCCAAAATTCGGCAATTAACAATCCCCACATTTCGGAAAATAAGATTCCCCAGGTTGGCGTAATAAGATACCCATCGTCCTATGTTTGAAGGTTCCGGCCAATCAAACAGGAAGAGCTATGGGATCACAGTTAAAGCGCTTAACCACGTACAATAACGTTAAGAATCTTTTCGAAAAAGGATTGATTACCCAAATCAGCCGCAGCATCGGGCTTGGCTGCAAGACGATGGAAGGAGATTCAAAAGACGATGAAAAAAAATATGGGAAATGCCTGATCAAGCCGCCGTTACGACTTGGAAATCTCCTCAAAGCCGCCTGGCCGATAACCCACCGATATGACTGGTGCCTGGAATGTATACCGAAGCAGCTTGTGAAAGAGGCTTCGGTATTTTTATTCATGCTCATCTGTAAACT
>JAAXWV010000361.1 GCA_013334845.1 Candidatus Roizmanbacteria bacterium
CTTTTCAGCCCTATCAACAGCTCCGCGTCACTGCAGGTAAAAGAGCAATCCCTGCACTTGCCACCGGGAGCAGGCGCTATCTTTTCATTCTTTTCGTACGCTTCAGCAAGCCACGTAATAGTCCCCTCAAATCCCCTCTCAGCAAAATCATCCGTACCGTTCCCGCTCCATACCATCCCGACATACTCATCGACCGGTACAACCGCCAAAAGCGGCACCGAGAGATCTTCCGCTGAAAGGGATGAGGCAACCTGAACCATTTTTCTTTTCCGATGATCTTTTTTAACCCGGAACTTCTGGTTCAAGCCATCAGTCGGGCATTTCGCCCCCTTGTCGGCAATCATGAGATAAGAGTGGATTTCATGATCCGGCATGGCCCGCTTCAATACATGTGCCTGAAAGGCAATATCATAGAGATAAGGTTTCCACGACGATGACAATGCCCCTCTTGCCGTCAAAAACGGAAGCTCCTCATCATGCGAATGAAACGATTTTGATTTCACCTCAATGAGTTCCAGCCGGTTGCCCTGCTTTTTCAGAATATCGATGCGGATGAACAGTGATTCAAACCTGATTGCAGCTTCATAGATGACAACATTCTCCTGCTGCAGCAGTTCCAGAGTCTCCCGCTCAGCCTCAGCATGAATGGTTGCCGTTATCTCCTGACCGCCAGGCATATAGTGCTTTGCAAGCTCACCAACCTGAAAGCCTCCATCAGCCAACGCAAGAAGAAACGGATCATCAATCGATTTATCGGGGTAGAGCGGATTGCTGGTATAAAAGAGCTTAGTCGGGCACTCCATTCCCAGCTTGAAACGCGATTTTATCAGGTATCTGAGTTTTTGCATTGTTTATCGAAGCAATTTTCAGAAAATAGAGATATTCAATTAAAACGGTTTAATAAACAAATAACCACCACCAATCGACAGTTTAATGCCCAGATGCTGATTAAATACTCTATCATATCAGGTAAAGCACGAGGCACTGGGAATATCGCTTTTGGAATCTCATTGTTTCGTTCCAGAAAGATCATTTTCAATAAGAAATCCTAATCCCAACAGGTTAATTTTTTCATTTTCATTCATTATCGCCAGGTTCTCTCCAAGAAGTTCGAGAAAATAATTCAACATCAATAAGCCCCTGTTTTTTATCGATTCCGGGGTCCAATCTATCTCCTTAGCAACAATTTGTGCACTCATTGAATCAAATCTATAACCCCTATTCTTATATTGATCACCCTTATTCGATTGATCAACTTTACACAAAAACTTATCATTACTAAAACTGGCATTATCACTGTTTGATATTGGGAGCAGATTACCAAGACTGTGACATAAACGCACTCGCTCCTCCTCCGAATAGGAAGAAAATGCCGCCCAATCTTTTTGAAGTTTTTCGTATCCTACTTTTTTTTTACGGCTATCAGTATCACTACAGTAATCAATATAGTTTTTTGTTGCACTTTGTGGATAAATATGCTCGATTGTTTTCCTCTGTCTAAAATCCTTTTCAGCTAAGTCTGCCCAGTTAAGCCTTGTATTTGATGCGAATATCCTGTTATCAGTACGTAGCTTTTCATCATATTCAAACAAATAATAGCGCAGTCCATCCCAGTGATAAAAACCTTGTTTTTTCTCAAATAGCGCCTGCATCTGATTTTTAAATTCTTGAAATCTATAATATTGTATAATTTTGCTATTAATTTCAGAACACGCATCTTCTGGAGTTATTTTCGAGTACAACACTTTGAATGCCAATTTATAAAGCACTGTGTCCCCTGTATTAGCTTGCCCATTAGACACTTGAAAAATCTTAAACGCATAGCTTTCAAGTAATTTTATTATTTTAAGATAGTCTATATTTTGCTG
>JAAXWV010000362.1 GCA_013334845.1 Candidatus Roizmanbacteria bacterium
TTTGGGCAAAGAGTTGATATTGTGAACGGGGCTGTAAAAACGGGCGCTGAGACAAAAACATCCTCAAGTACAAGGAAGTCCATGATTCAAAGATTTAAGTCAGACCCCTCTGTTAACTTTATCATCCTCTCTCCAGATGTTGCAGGTGTTGGACTTACCTTAGTTGAAGCAAATCATGTTATTCATTACGGACGATGGTGGAATCCGGCAAAAGAGTCACAGGCTACAGATCGCGCGTACCGTATTGGACAAACAAAAGATGTGCATGTTTATTATCTGATAGCAAAGGATCCAGAAGGAGAGTTCCAGACTTTTGATGAAAAATTGGATGCATTGATAGAGCGCCGGTTGAAAATGGCCAATGATTTTCTTATGCCATTGCCTGAAGAAGGGGTGAATGAGTATGAGTTTTGCAAAGACATTTTTGAAGAAGAATTCATTCCAGAGGGGTCTAAGCAATCAATTTCTTCTGAGGATATAAGGTTACTTACCTGGGATCGTTTTGAATCACTTATTGGGATTCTAGAGGAAAAGGCTGGGAATCGATCTATTGTAACACCAAGGTCAGGCGATTTGGGAATCGATGTTGTCTCTATTAATGGTCGAACGGTCCGGTTGATTCAGTGTAAGCATACATGCTCTGGTGGTGTAATCGATTCTGAAGTTATTAATGAAACTATCAACGCCTTCGACAATTATAGAGCAGGTTTCTTCACTGGCAGCGAATATACTCTCCGCCGTGTTTTAGCCACAAATGCAAGCATTCCTCAGTCAGTTGTTCAACAATGTAGACTTCACGGTATTGAGATTATTAATATGCAAGTGCTTGAAGAGGTATTGAAGAAACACAAGGTTACCATGACCGCTATTGACCTTAACGATCAAATGCGTATAAAGACCATGTCCGATCTGTCTGCTTTTATCGCAGGAAAATAAATAAAGGATATTTCCCTTTCCCCTCATTGATGTATTGATTCAAGTTTATTTGTTAATCTGAATAAGAAAAGCCAAAATAATAATTGGAGTGCCAAGGACGTGCCCACTTTTATTAGAGGTCAAAGGTCAAAGAGGTCAACATCCATGCAACGAAAAATGACGCAGGCGAATTTTTTGTCCTATAAGAACTCTGTGAGTCATGTTTTCCCTCCGTTCCTCACGATTTGTTGTATAATCAAGTTTATGTAAGGTTCGGATACCATCGCCAAGCATTAGGGTATGCTCGAACGTGCAACCAGCAATAACGTGTATTGAATAGGATAATCTCGTTACTGCATATGTCAGTTTCTGCTGTAGACTTGTGCATCAATAGAAAGGTTCATTTGTTCCTTCAGCAGTCTCAGCCGTTCAGCCGCGTTTGGATCGCCTAACGCTTCCTGAAGCCTCAATACTGCGCATTTCGCATAAAAGCCACCTTTCGGCTCTAACTGCCTGCGCTTTTCGGTTACTCCGATTTCAATACTGGCAAGTTCTGCTACTTCAATAAGCTCCTCTGAAAGTGTCTGGTCTTTTCTCAACAAAATCAGGGCGTTATAAGCCTCTTTAAACTGGCAGGCCTGGATAAGGTCAATAATGCTTTGTAGTTGTGTATTCACGGTTCTCTTGTTCTGTTGTACAATCTGTAATCTCCTCTTTATGGCCGGATAGCGTGGCTTTTTCCAAAAAGAGCAGGCGAGTCTCTTTTATCCTGTGTTCTTTCATTGGAAATAGCAGGCGAAAAGTTACCAATTATTCTGATTATATGGCAGGGGAGAGGCTCAAAAAGTTTTCAGGGTGCACTGTCTGGAGTTGTCTGCTTTTTTGATTTACATGGTTTGAGGATGGAAACAAAGACCGTGATGATCAGCACCAGGACCTGTACGGTGCC
>JAAXWV010000363.1 GCA_013334845.1 Candidatus Roizmanbacteria bacterium
TAAAGAAATATGGGTGGAGGATGAGTGCAGAGAAATAGGGACATTGAGTCAGTTTGTAAGTGATCTTGTGGCAGCGGCCTTTATTGTACCCCATCAGTCCCAATATTCAAAACTTTACGAACAAACTTTGCTTGTTCAGCCTACCCGCGCGGTGCTGCAGGTGTTAAAAGGCTGGGACAGTGCTCGAAATATAAATAGCAGGGAAGTACAAAACAATGCATTTGTTGATGTGCTGCGGCAGGTCTTTTTCACCACGCTTAAAAAGAAGCTAGAGCCTTTTGATTTGCTATATCCGACGCAAGAGCGCCACTTGCTCAACAGGCTTGCTCTTTATATGCTCAAACATGAGATTAGTCGCGATTCACATCTGAAGCTGTTGCCGGAATACCGTGACAATGATGAAAACATAGCAATGCTTTTTCTTAATGCTATGATCAATGCGCAGCTAGAGACCAAGCACTATCTATCATATCTTATAAACGTAGGCTATGTAGTCGAACGTTTCACTGTTATAGCAGATGCTAAGCAATTGCGGAAGTTTATCGATCATACAGGTCTGGATAGCGACATATCGAATGTGCATATCGCTAGGCGCTTGCTATCTACCTTTAAAATCGATTCCAATACCCATAGAACAAACCCCGTATTTTATGGCAACCTATCCCTCTCAGTGGATTTTATGAAAAGGATTATCAATGGAGATAACCTGGCTCTTTTCATGAGTCGTGTTTATGATCCGAAGGGTGGGCATTACACATTCCTATCACTCTTTAGCCTGCTTGGAGTATTGGCTGATATTTCAATACTGGCCGATAAAAGAAATTTCAATAATAATGAACGCCAGTTTTATGCAGAACGCAAGAAAATTTTGCAAGACTGTAATCTTATCCGTGATTTTCACAGCTACTATAGCGACTCTGGAGATACATCAGGGGATGATGGTTTTGATGTGCAGAATGGCATGTCATCATTTAATGTGACTGATGATGTGGTCAGAGATATGATTATTTGGAGCAATGCGGCTTCTGATATTACTCAGTTGCTTTCTGCCGCCGATTTAGCAAATATCTGTATCCGTCTGTCTTATACGATCAATGAAATTGATAATCGGTCAGACAATAAGCCGAAAACCTATGCGGAACGGCTCGGACTTTACATCGCAGCACTGTTCAATGCCGTTTATATTTGTTGTGAAGAAAAAAAGGGTAAAGCGCCAGATATAAAAAATCCTGTAACCGATCAAGACTATTTCTATGCCAAATTAGAAAAACCAGAAAAATATCAAAAAGGTGATGAGTATACGCTCTTTGATTATCTCTATGCATGTCCGGTTTTGGACCGAGAGTTTATTGCTAATCTGGGCGGTTTAAAAGATATAAAACCTTCAATTGACAATAGGAAGCCGAAGGGTAGGAAGCTGAGCGTTGATTTTAGGGATCTTTCAGAAGCTCAACAGATCGACGCTATAAGATTGATTCCTGGTTGGGCATCTGATGAGCCCAAGTCCATAAAGGAAAAATTGCAACAGGAGGGCTATATTAACGTAAACGTAAGAACTATCGCTTCAAGGATTAAGAAGATGAAGGATGGCTTATGAGTATTCTGATTGCCACAGCCTTTCTCGATTCGCAAAAGATTCTCGAGCACTATTATACCAAAGGAGCAACCGAGCCCGAAAAGCTTCGGAGGCTTCATTTTGCGGAACTCTATGCAAGAAAACCCTACAAGCCAGACCATTTCATTAAAAATGAGATGACGGCTTTCTTCTCATTGTGAAACGGAAAGGAATGTATGAATGCTAAATGCGATCTAGAAATGAAACCTGAAATTCTTCTTGCTAACGAACCTGCACTACTCAATGAA
>JAAXWV010000364.1 GCA_013334845.1 Candidatus Roizmanbacteria bacterium
TGCATGTCTTCAACCTGTATTTCTCTTTGTTGCCAGAAGAATGCTATGCTTCCAAATTTATTGATATTTTTAGCATCTTTCGGGTGGTAAACATCATTCTACAGGTTCCCTATGGGTGAGTGGAAATTTAGAATATCCAATACTACGTAATTTGTTCTTGAAGTTGGGCTTTTTTCCAGTATAATAAACAGATATGGCAAAACATGCAGTCATTCAAACAGGCGGAAAGCAATACATAGTCAAGGAAAATGACGAGATTCTTATTCAGAAAATTGACACACCGGAAAATGAAAAAGTAGAGTTTGAGACTCTTGCTGTTTTTGATAACGAAAACTCAGAGGTTGAGCTTGGAGCGCCCCTTGTTTCTTCCAAGACAAAAGCACAGGTCGTTGCGCATGTTAAGGGAGATAAGGTCCGCGTAGCAAAATTTAAAGCTAAAGTGCGATATAGAAAAGTTGCTGGTTTCCGACCGCAACTTACAAAAGTTAAGATTTTATCCGTATAAAAGTAAACTATGGCACATACCAAAGCGCAGCGCGCAGTTCGAGGAAATAGAGACTCACGATCAAAACGTCTTGGAGTAAAAGTTTATGGCGAAGAGGTTGTGAAAGCTGGAAACATCATAATTCGACAGCGTGGTACCAAAGTTCGTGCTGGAGAAGGTGTACTTCTGTGTCGTGACTTTACCCTTATGGCACTCAAAGCCGGGAAGGTAAAATTCTATCAGAAACTTGGGAAACAGTATGTATCTGTCGTCTAAGTAAACTTCATGTATCGGTCTGCTACAATAAGTACAAACTATGGACATTGACTCTATTGTCGCCGAAATTAAAGGCACGGAAGATTATATCCAGAAATCTACACTCATAAATAAACTTATTCATGATAAGGTGGTTACGCTCACTAAATTGAGTGAAATGCTCGAGATGAAACCTGCCTATGTTTGTCACATAATGAGATTGGGTAAACTACCTGAAATCATTATAGATGGATACTATTCTCACGTTATGTCTGTAACGCACCTTTATATTATTGCACGTCTCAATACTCAGGAAGAGATGTTGCAAGTATATGAAAAGGTATTGGCCAATGGGTTCACTGTACTTCAGACGGAAGAATTAGTAAGAGAAATACTGTATGGAATCAAAACAGAGAAGACTCGGCTAACGAAGGCGGAGATCGATAATTTCTCGCACTCGCTTACCGCAATAGATGAAAAGATACAGGCAAAAGTAATACAGACGCGCATAAGGGGAAAACTAATCATTGATATCAAAGGAAGTACTACAATCACAACCTCATTATTGAAGAAATTTATGAAAAAGCTATCCGAGTGACTTCCTTTTGTGTGGGTAGGTAGCTTCGATATTGAGAGGGATAAGGGTTTGAGATAGGCCCCATTTTGTTTGCCGGAAAATACCGATAGATGACTTGTCCAATGACACTCGCCATAGGGATAGTTCCAAAGTCGCGGGAATCTGAAGAACGAGGCCGATTATCTCCCATTACAAATAACTGATCGTTTGGTACGATCAAAGGTTCACCTTCTTGAATTGCTCCAGCATCCCATGTCTGGGTTTTTGCGGAAATATAACCCTCCTGAAGTTGTCGTCCATTGACATATACTTCGCCGCTTTGAATGAGTATTTTGTCGCCTGGAAGGCCAATGATGCGTTTGATGTATTCGATGTCAGGATTTTTAGGTGCTTTGAATACGACCACGTCACCTCGATTGTATCCGCGAATCTTATAAGTGACTTTACTGGTAAATATATAATCTCCGGAATAGAAGGTGGGCTCCATGGAAGCGCCCTTGACTTGGTTGGGTTGCATGACGAAGAGATAAATTACGATAAAGAGAGA
>JAAXWV010000365.1 GCA_013334845.1 Candidatus Roizmanbacteria bacterium
CTTATATAGTGTGTGTGAAAGACTAGCTATGAAAAGTCAAGTAGGAGAAAATACTGAAGAAATAAATAAGAGGTTGAAGCTAGTTAGTGGTTGATAAAACCACAAGAAAAATAACGCAGTTTCTAGATGCGTTTTAGCACTTTGACAAGACATCGGATCACATGACAGACTGGTATTCGTTACCAGATCGCATGACGCCATAGATAATTCTGGTTAGCTTGTTTGCAACAGCACCAATGGCAACTTGCTTTGGTTTGCCCTCTGAACGCTTCTTGTCATAGAAAGCTTTCAGGTCAGGATTATGGATCAAGCTCCGAACAGCAGCTTGCCAAATCGCGGTTCTAAGATACTTTGAACCTCTTTTTGAGATAGCACGTTGTTTGCTACTCATCCCTGAT
>JAAXWV010000366.1 GCA_013334845.1 Candidatus Roizmanbacteria bacterium
TTTGGATCAAGACCGGCATAGGCGATCACTGAGGCGACATTAGGAAATCTCGTGAGATCACCCAGTTCGCCAATGATTGCAGCAGCCGTAACAGCGCCAATACCGGGAATAGTCGTCACCTGCTGTTCAACAGTCTCAAGCAGCGTCTCTATCTCTTCTGTGAGTTCTGTTAATTGTTCTTTGAGAAACTGTATTTGTGACAGCAGCATTTTTAATTCAAAGACTAATGCCTTAGTTGCAAATGTACTACCGATAGAAGATGCAGCAGCTTCTTTTATCTTTTTAGCAGTTTGCACGCCAAGTCTTTTTCTTGACGATGTTTCCAGGAGCTCAATGAGCTTTTGCTCATCAAGGGCAACAATTTCTTCAGGTGTTGGTGATTCAGAGAGCAAGGCTAAGGCAGCCTTACCAAACATATCTGAGAAGAGTTTTTCAAACTCTGGGAACAGTACATCCAAGACAGCAATCACTTTCCGTTTTACATCTGATGACTGGAAAACAAGTTCCATCCGAAAACGGGAGAGATTACGCAGGATCAAAATTTCTTCTCCGGTTAATGGTGTTTCTTTCTGAGTACCAAGTCGTGCAAGTCTTGCAACAAGCTCAGCATCAATGGTATCTGTTTTGGCACGACCAAGCATCATCCGACGTAGGGCGTCTGACTGATATGGATTAAAAACCTGTACCTTGTACCCTTTATCTAACAGGAACAAATACAGGGGTAACCAGTAATGACCCGTTGCTTCAAGAGCAATCAGGACATCAACGGTATTTGTACCAATGAGTTTGTCAAGATGCTTGAGTAGTCGAGTAAACCCCAGAGCGGTATTTTCAAAGCGGATGGTACCGCCAACAGGTGAACCATCAGGATCAAGAATAGTAGCTTGATGGTTAAACTTGCCAATATCAATACCGACAATCGTTTTCAATTTTTCCTCCTTTCTACGTTTGCATATCAGGAGAAACCCCAAGCACCACCCCATGCATCCTCTCGTGAGATCCGATGTCTTAGCAAAAAAAGCTAAGCATCATCTAGCTGATTCGCATTCTAGTCTGGATGGTGTCTGGGATACCAGTCTTTCGTGAGAAGTCGAGAGTTCTCGCTTCATGGAGGTGAACGGTATCCCCAGAGCACAAACGCTATTCGATTTTATCAAATCGTTTAGTGACTCTATTATGAGAGGAGGTGAATAAATATGACAGATACATCAAAAAGAGGATTAGGTTCAGATACCATGGATGAACAAACTAAGCATGATATCCAAAGTAAAGGAGGTCAGGCGAGTAGTGGTAATTTTGCAAATGATCCACAAAAGGCATCAGAAGCTGGACAAAAAGGTGGAAAAGCTGCTCAGCAGAGCGGGAATGCACATCAACTTACTGAAGAAGAACGAAGTGAAGGGGGTCAAAACAGTGGTGGTAACTTTG
>JAAXWV010000086.1 GCA_013334845.1 Candidatus Roizmanbacteria bacterium
AAGAATATCTGTAGTTTTTTTTACTTTTTTATCACGAATTACAATTTGCATATTTAAATTGTACTCGATTATATTGCCAAATCAATCTAAAGCCCCACTCTTACCAACGCGAAATGGCTATTATGCCTGTTCTATATCTCCTATTTGCTTCAATAATTCCTGATTGTATGGAGAAGACTCTTGTGTTGTATTTTTTTTACTATAGTTTCTATATCGCCTATTGCTTGCAAAATATTTTTATGAGTTGCTGATTGGGGGCAGTTCAGTTGTGTTTTGGAGGCGTCTCTCCGAAAGTTCTGAATGATCAATAAGTGTATAAGCGTTATTAGATTCTGCTTTATGGGCCTAGAGAGGATTACTGTCAGGATACCAGCGAGGAGGTCTATGTATGAGGCCATTTTGCTCTGGAGATATTGCTTGGCGAATCTGGCGACGGAACTCAGCCTGATCCCTTTTTTCTTCAATTGTGTGGAGTGCTGCAGTTTGCTAAGAATAATTGTTACGTATACCTGACTGAGTCTCTCGGCTTGTAATGGCCTGCTTAAGTTTTTCATTATGCGCTCTTTCAACATCATCCTCTGGTAATGTTAATGCGTTATTGATTAATCTGCCAATCTCCCTTCGTTCGTCATTTTGAAGGCCAAAATTAGTAGGTTCCATTGGAATGATTTGTTTTCTACTGGAGAGTTACTTTCTGGGCACATAACCTAATTATAGTGAAGCTTTGATAAGTCAAATATGTATAAAACGGGTATAATAGAAACATATGACTACTCAGGCTAAATACAAACGTGTTTTACTTAAGTTAACTGGTGAAATATTTGGTGGTGAAGGTAAACGCGGACTGGATTTCCCCTCATTTGGTCGTATATCCCGCTATATACACGAGATGAAGCAGAAATTAGAAATAGAAATCGCTATCGTGGTAGGAGGTGGCAATTTGTTTCGAGCACGAGAGATAGCGGAATATCCAGTTGACCGTTCAACAGCCGATTATATCGGTATGCTGGGCACAGTAATGAATGCATTGGCCCTTCAAGAAGAGCTTGAGCGCTTCGGGGAAACTACCCGTGTAATGTCGTCGGTCAACATTCAATCAGTATGCGAACCATTTGTGAAGCGAAAAGCAGTTCGCCATCTGGAAAAAGGGCGGATTGTAATTCTTGCAGGCGGAACAGGCAATCCATTTTTTACTACCGACTCAGCTGCAGCTCTCAAAGCCGCCGAGCTCAACTGTAATATCCTACTTAAAGCCAGTAACACAGATGGCGTGTACGATTCTGATCCCATTAAAAATAAAAATGCCAAACTATATCGTGAGTTGAGCTATCAGGAAGCTTTAGAGAAGGGCCTCACGGTAATGGATAACACTGCTTTTGCTTTATGCCAGAATGCCAAGATTCCAATCGTGGTTTTTAATGTTGAGAATCTTGAAAATATTGAAAAAATTATCGCAGGGGAAGAGATTGGAACTATCGTGACAAATATATGAAGAAACTTCCATCCCGTGAACAATCGGAGCAACTCTTGCGAAATTATATCCGGAATGAAGGTCTACTGAATCATTGCTTTATGGTAGCCCGGGCAATGGAGGCTTATGCGCGCGAGCTTTCACAAGACGAAGAATTGTGGTATCAATCAGGCTTGTTGCATGACATTGATTGGGAAAAATATCCTGACCAGCATCCTCTCTATGCCACATCCACGATACTCATTAACTACCCCGATGAACTTATCAATGCTGTGTTAGCTCATGGCCCCAGTATTACCGGGCGAAATCCTGAGACGCTTCTTGAGCGGTACCTTTTTGCCTGCGATGAAATCTCCGGCTTTATAAATGCTGTTTCCCTTATGCGGCCTACCCGATTTGAAGGCATGGAGCCGAAATCGGTTGTAAAACGACTTAAAGACAAATCATTTGCGGCAAAAGTCAGTCGGGAGGATATAACAATGGGTTGTGTGCTTATTCAAAAGGAACTAACTGATCATATCGCTTTTCTCATCGGGGTGTTTGAACGAAAATAGTCATCCTTCTTACTCTTTTCTCACTTGTTTGTCACCCTACTTTTAATACCTGTCGGTAGACTAGGGGAATAGTATTTATATATCAGAAGGAGACAATTTCATGAGGTGGACTAATACTACATATCCAAAAGAATTTGAAAAATTGTCACAAGAAATACGGGAAAGCGCTATTCTCATCGGTAATCAGTTATTACGATGTGGCAATCCGAAAGATAAGGTGATTAAAAACGCGATTGAGATAGCCAAGGGTTGGTGGGAACATGAAGTGGGAGTCGGAAAATATCATTCGTAAGATGTATTGTTTTCTCCAAGGCATCTTCAAAAATGGATGAGTGTTCTTTTCCTGCGTCGACTACAATATGAAAAATCCCTTCTTGCTCTTTTTTCCAGTTCCAGTACGTTCTCCCAGAAAATACTGCGCAATCACAGCCATTTAAGAGTTGATTCTGACATAAGTGTTCAAGGAGAATATGTTCGAAAAGATGACCTACTTCGGTCGCTTTTACTTCTTCTGAAAATGGCAAGTTATCCTCATTGAAACATAATGATGAGAAAATAGTTGGTAGTTTTTCTTCAAGAAATGATGAGACGAGAGGAAGTTCACGGGTATTGAAGATAGGAATAGTGATAGCCATTTTCATGTGGGTACATCTTGCAGAATGAGCCACAGAGAGGGTGTAAAAATCTGACAATATCATATTTTTTGAATGACAAAAGATTACATTATCACACGTTTACAGTCAATAGGTAGATTGTTGTAGAGCTCTAAAATGAAGAGTCACTGAGATGACCAGCGCGCCACAATTGTAGTAGATAGCAACGACGATTCCGTCGTTGATCGAAGGATCAGTTCACCATGCTCTGTAGCTCCGGACCACTGTTTCATAGTTTGTGTGAGGAGGTTGGCAAGCGTAAGCGATGAATAGGAGACAGTGTAGGCACTTAATATGACAAACAAAGGCTGTGGTGAAAGAACCTCGCGGCATAACTCGAGCAAACGGGGAAGATCACGTTCAATTTTCCACACTTCTCCCCTAGCTCCACGTCCGAATTTGGGGGGATCCATAACGATTCCATCATATCGATTATTTCGTTTTATCTCGCGTTTTACAAAAGTCATCACATCGTCTACAATCCAACGTACTGGTTTATTATCGAGACCGGAAAGGGTAACATTCTCGTGTGCCCAAGTAACCGTTTCTCGCGATGCGTCAGCATGAGTCACTTGAGCACCTGCTTCAAGCGCTGCAAGTGTAGCTCCTCCCGTATAGCCAAAGAGGTTAAGTATATGGGGCTTATGAGTTTTATGAATATGCTGTGTCATCCAATCCCACATGATTGTTTGTTCTGGGAAAATACCAATATGCTTAAAACTCGTTGGCTTAATGATAAATCTAAGATTATTTCGAGATATTTCCCAGTTATCTGCAGATCCATTTTTCCATCTCCCTTGTTCTCCATCAATCGAGGAGAATGTCAGATCGGCCTTATCCCACATAGATTGAGGAAGGGTAGTATCCCATATGGCTTTTGGTTCAGGACGTGATAATATATGCTGCCCTAACCGCTCGAGTTTCTTTCCGTTTCCGGAGTCGAGAAGCTCGTAATCGGGCCATGGGGGAACAATAAATTCATGAATCATATTGTGTAATATTATAGCATTTTGCTACAATAGGTATGCATGCAAGACCAACTTATCTGTCCACACTGTAACAAACCAATCCCCCTCACTGAAGCGCTTTCTCATCAGTTGCAGGAAAAATTTCAGAAGGAATTTGATGAAGAACGTAAAAATCTCTATGTTAAGTATCAAAACAAGTTAGAGGAAGAGCGAGTAAAGCTTGCCAAAGAGACAGAAGAAAAAGTACGTGCCAAGATTGAGAAAGAGATGCAGTTGAGACTTACTGATTCTCAAAACGAGAGGGAGGAACTACATAAACAGAACAAACAACTTCAAGAGCAGTTTCTGGAATTAAACAAAGTCGTTCGACAACTACGTACGGAAAATGAAACTAAAGCACTCGAGCTTGAAAAAAAGTTTGCTGCGGAGCAAGAGCGGATTCGATTAGAGGAACAGAAACGAATTGATGCCCAGTATCACCTCAAGATGTTGGAAAACGAGAAAAAGCTAAGCGATGCAATGCGGGCAAACGATGATTTACGACGGAAACTTGAGCAAGGATCACAACAGATGCAGGGAGAAGTGCTTGAACTTGAATTGGAGACTATTTTAAAGCGGGATTTCCCCTATGATGATATACTTCCTGTCCCAAAAGGGGTGCGGGGTGCTGATGTAATGCAGGTGGTCAAAAATACTCATGGACGGATTTGTGGCACTATTCTCTGGGAATTGAAGAGAACGAAAGCATGGAGTAACGAATGGGTGAGCAAACTCAAAGAAGACCAGCGTGCGGTAAAAGCTGAGATGGCGGTAATAATCACTCAGGTAATCCCAGACACACTCAAAGAGATGGGGAATATTGACGGAGTGTGGGTGGGAAAGTATGAGATGATCAGCGGACTTGCTCAAATTTTGCGTACCAATCTTCTGGAGGTGTCGCTTATCAAATTTGCGGCTGTGGGTAAAAATGAAAAAATGGATGTTTTATATAATTACCTCTCGGGGATTGAATTTAAACAGCGTATCGAGGCGATTATCGAGGCGTTTTCAAACATGCAGGAAGATCTAGAGCGTGAGAAGCGGTGGTTCACTCAAAAGTGGGCAAAGCAGGAAAAAAATATCCGTAAAGTAATTGATAATACAACAGGAATGCATGGTGATTTGCAGAGCATTATGGGAAAAGAACTTGCAGATATTGCGAGTATAGCACTCCTTCCTCCCGAGGAGGAGCCGGCAGCAGATGGAATTTTATTTAAATGATATGAGAGATCAGGCTTTTCACTCGTTAATGTATAAAGTGTCTCGACTACTTATTTTTTTACCTGTTGTTTTTATCGGAGTTGCTCTAGTAGCTAAGTCTTCATGGACTACGTCCAAGACGGTAACAGTTGCTTTAACTCCTACCCCCATCATTACATTCACTCCCACACCCACCGTTCCTGAAGCCATATCTATCGATTTAAAAGGCCCAGTTCAATGCCAATATACTGAGACAGACGCAACGATGAGCGCATCTCTGAAAGATTCTCAGGTTCTATTTAACATCCAAGGTTATGGGAAAGATGCATCGCTTCTGCTGAAAGGTGATTGCGTGTACAAATGGGAAGCGCAAACGACAGAAGGAATTAAAACCTGTGGGGTTGGAAAGTATGTTACTATGTTTGGACCTATTCTCAAATCGGGAACGATGACAGATAAGGTATTCTCTACAGCAAGCAGCTATATGGGGATTGAGGAGAAGAAGTTACGAACTTTAATGAAATCCTGCCAATCTGCCACTATTTCATCCAATATGTTTGCTATCCCCACAAAGGTTTCATTTAAAGCAACCACTTTTTAAGCCAAAAAAAATACCCTGGCTATGACTTACTTTCCCCTATCGCCGCTTTGGCGAGAGTATCATCAGCGCTAATTCGTTTCACGACCTTGTTCGGGATGTAAAAGGGTGGTTCCAAATTGCGTAAATAACCAAGGCAAGAACTATTATATCGCAGGCATATAAAAAATGCAACGTTCATTTTACAAAAAAGTAATGTCCGGCAATTATTTCTTGTATAATGGAACCATGGATGACCAGAAAAATGTATCTCGATGGTTTCATTCGTTCATACTTCATCCTCAAGTACATTTTGAGACGCAAGGAGAAAATGAACATCTTATTTTGCTACTTCGAGCACATCCGGTAACTCAAATATCCTGGATGATAAATGCAGGTTTCTTATTTCTGCTTATCATATTCTTCAATTTTCACCGGTGGGTT
>JAAXWV010000367.1 GCA_013334845.1 Candidatus Roizmanbacteria bacterium
TTATTGAGTCATTCAATCCGTTGGTTGCATGTTCAAACTGTGTAAATGAATCAATCCCAGCAACTTTTGTTAGGGTTGACTCCATTATAGTGTCATAGTTCGTTGTAACAAATATTTTTGGCAATGTCCTTACAACATGCTCATGCGAGACCGAAGGGGTATATCCTAGAGTGATGAACTTTTCTTTGATGACCGCGCTGTATTCTGCTGCTGATATATTTGTTCTAATCACTTCGGCTGCATCCAAGAATTTATCTTTTGAAAGCAAGTCATCAACTAGTTTTTGATGTGAAGGGTCTGTCAACTCGATTTCAGCATGTTCAGCAATTCGGGCCAAGATGGCGGTCTTTTGCCAGTACTACACGAACTCTGACAAGATAGCCCCGAACCCACGTGCATAATACAACGCTTTTCGGCAATTTCGCGACACAGTGAATCAGGCCACATCATCTCTTCCCTCCCCAATATTTTCCAAGAAACGCTCCATGATTTGCTCGAACGCATTGATATAGCTTCTGGCCTGGGTATACTGGGATCCTGCCATTCCATCGGATGAGTTAAGGGAAATAATTGGAGCGCCGACGAATTGAGAAAGAGCTAGGATGCCGAACATGTGAGGTATTTCACCGAGGTTCAAGTTATCATCTGAAATTCCATGAGCACGGTAGTCCCCCAGTTTTGATAATATCTCTGGCTGGATATTATCGATTATTCGTTGATATGAATGGGTTGTACGCTTGTTACCTTGGGCATCCTTTCGGGAGATGTAAGACTGAAGAGTGTATCCCACAAATCCGCTGTTGATCTTAACAATTTCTTGTATATCGTGCCCAATTGTTTGCCAAACATCAGGTTTTGATGCAGCGAACGTCTGTCTTCGTTCATTGTAATACTGGACCCAATTGTTAATCCACTGATGAATATTAGCTATACCAATCAAGCTGAATATGTCGCAACTCATGGGAGCAAGAAAGTAATCCGATGCCAACAAGGCTGTTCGGTTGATTGCACCAAGGCTTGGGCTCAAATCAATGAATGTATAGTCGTATTTTTTATCTACTGATCTAAGTAATGAAGTGACCCAATTTGTGATTCTCAGCCCACTCACGGAGTCGGGAGATGAGAGTTCGTTCCATTTCTTACTTAAAATGTCCTCATATGCAGCAAGGAACGGATTGCCTGCAATGAGATCCGCACCATATCGTTCACATTGAATTGCCGAGATGTCCGTGTCTATCCTACTCTCACCCAGCTCATATGGCTTAAACACGTCCACAATGGTATTGTAAGCTTTTGTAATGGATCTATCATAATAAGGGGCAACGACTTCACCAGCCATCTCTGCACCTAACATATAATGAGTCATGTTCGCTTGTGGGTCGAGATCAAGGACTAATACACGCTTGCTGTTTTGCATTGCAATATGGGCCGCAAGATTGCCACAGAATGTCGTCTTACCAACACCACCCTTGTTATTGAATATCGCGATTGTTTTCATCCTTTTTCCTTTGATGCCTAATTACCATATTTTTTCGCAGTCAACATTAATTAGATTGATCCACCTAAACCGCGGATTTTTGTTTTTAAACTTTGAGATTAGAGAAATATGTGCTGAACCCATGCAGCATAGGAGACTCATGTTCAGCACTGTACTATCGTGAAATTTAGAAAAGTATCTCGTTAGGCCAAAATCAGGGTAGGGAAAAAGCGCGGATTCCGGCTTTCGCCGGAACGACACAAAAGAGAAAAGGCTGCTTGTCAGGTTTATCCCAACAGGCAGCCTTCACTATTTTTGTAAGGGTGTTTAAGCGCCCAGTTCTTCGAGCAGGCTTACAAGGTCG
>JAAXWV010000368.1 GCA_013334845.1 Candidatus Roizmanbacteria bacterium
CACCATACTCCCAAACCGCCATTCGCGCCAACGCTTATCGCAGCAATGGAAGTTCGCCGCTTCGGCTAATCGATTGCAGAATTCCTTTTATCATCCTGGCAAATATTAGCACGGTCTATCCCCCGGAACATCACATGATGCAATGCTCCAGGCGTATCGAGTCTCGGTCCTCTTGGCATAATCGATTCCTCTGATTGCTTTTAGCTTCGCCTTTCTTCTGATCAATATGTCAATTTAGCACTTATTCTTTTTATTCAACTACGTCCCCTATGTCTTCCTTGAGCGACAAATTCTGATTGTGTCAGGCTTGCGCTTGTGCAAGAAGTAAATAGCGTCACTCAGTTTCCCATTCATCTTGAAAATCCCGACATCCCTTGAAGTAACTTCTTGAAATTTTCTTCTATCATATCTTTTACTGATTCTATTGGCATCCGCCAAATTCTGCTTAAATCAGAACATATATTCATCGCTTCCCATGGCATAATAGGCCTACCAGCCATTTTAACAAATGGGCCGTCGGACTCTGGCAATATGAGATTACAGGGTATTCTTGAGATTAATTCTCTTCCTTTCTCACCACGTATCATCACCGGATTAATACTGAAATAACATCCCATTTTTATAGCAGTTGTCAACTCTTCTACTGAACCAGAAAACCAGTGAAGAATAGGAATTCCACAATTCTCATAAGTTCTAATTGTGGTCAATACTTTAGATACAGCATCCCTCGAATGAATACTGATGACTCGTCCACCCACCTTTTCACATTCTCGGATAGTGCTCTTAAATATTAGTTCTTGTTTTTCTAATGTATTTAAATTCCTTGCAGAGCCATCAATCCCAACCTCTCCGATAAAATTAGTCTTGTGTATTGAACTTAATAGAAGATCGAATTCATTGAACTTTTTGTCAGCAACTTCAGGATGTAAGCCAAGAGCGACTTTAATATTGTTGTATCTTCTAAAAACTTGTGTGGTCGCCAACCATGCCCTTGGACTTGTTGTAACAACCAAAGTGAAACGGTTTTCTCTACCGACTCGTTCAAGGAGTTCAAGAGCGTTGGGATATAAATCAAGATGTGAATGAAGATCGATCATATCACACCTTTCCCCTGCAAAAATTGTCTAACCTCATTAATGCCTCGTAAAAAAACGTTTTGGAAGTCTGCTCGATTTTGTTGTTCAGCAAAAGACAAATGTCCAGAAATCAAAGAATGAACTCCTGATTGCCCTTCCACTAAGCAAGCATTAGCCACCGCGCCAACATCATCGGGATTACCATGATTTATCCGCTCAAGTTGTTCTGAATAATAGCCACCAAACGTTTCGTCGACTTCTCCCCAAAGCTGGAATGCAGCTCTTCTAACCAAGCATGGCAAACATCTTCCGCAATGTTGCATCTTGTAAACCCGATATTTCCCACAACTCACAGACTGAAAAACCAACTCTTTTAGTAGCCGTTGATTATTACATTCTGCCAGCACCTCTCCTTTAGTCTTGAACTGATAAGGCATTATGAGATTCAAACTGATTCCGACTTCATTCCAGATATTCTTAATCCCTTTTAAATAAACGGGATGAGTGGTCTTGGTACTGAAACTGCCCATTCTACCTGAATTGAGCGGGATATTCAAACTGATAAATCCATTTTCGGGAACGTATATATCTACTGCTGTGCCGGATTGAACTTGGATTGCAGACGAAGCCAATGCCGCAAAAGCAAAGAAAATGATAGATCGGCCTCTTGTTGATCCTTCAGATTCATCATCAGGTAGATGAAGGTTATGATTCCATTGGAAGTGATGACTATCTGAACGGATTTTCTCAGCATAGATTCTTTG
>JAAXWV010000087.1 GCA_013334845.1 Candidatus Roizmanbacteria bacterium
AGTCAATTATATCCACAGAGGCAAGCTCATACAGCATGCAGAAACGTTTTTTGGCAATTTGGAAGATTACATAGGCAAGGCCGAAATCGCGGAAGCGAAAAGCGATTTCCGAAAGTACAAGGATAAGTTTGTGCAGACAAAATGCCAGAAATGTAAAACAAAGACCACCATGCATTCCTGGTCAAAACTCGATTTGGCTTCGATGGCCAAGAAGACCGGTTTTGAAAGCCTGTATTTTCCTGGCTATTACTATCCTACATTGCACGCACATGCTACTGCGGCGGCAGTGGGGTATAGGCTGAAAGATTCTGAAGACAATCCTATTACCTTTGAAGAGGGATCCCAGCCAGACGCCGCGGACCAGTCGCTGATAATCGCACACAACTTGATTATCCGTCTGGTTGATATACAAAGTGAGTTCTTCAAGCTGGATTTTGCTGGAGAACTCGAACTTCTGAACTCGGATTTCAAAACACTCTGGGGCAGGGAATCAAACGGCGTACGATCTCAAAACGAACGAGAATAACTACCTGATCCAACCGACTCTTTGAAACACATAGGACCGGGATGATGGGGAATAGATAGTTACTTTACAACAATAAAATGCACTTGGTGCCCGTGAGTTTCACCGTTTGGCACGATGGAATGGAATATGGATATCAAGAAGTACTTTCTATCGCTTTCTCTGGAAATGACAGCCTTGAAAGACCGGGTTCGTAATTTTATAGATGATGCTCATTGGCTTACGGATGGAGAATGGAAGGAAAGTGTTCTGCGATCAGTTATAGCGCGGAATCTTCCTCAGAATATTCAGATCGGACGTGGCTTCATATTGACGCCGTTAGGAGCATCTACACAAATAGACATCTTGTTGTATTCGTCCGATTCTCCAGTTTTTTTTCGTGATGGCGATCTTGCATTTGTTCAGCCAGAAGCGGTGAAAGGAGTAATTGAAGTTAAAACAAAGTTGAACCGCCTGGAACTTGAGAAATCCGTTTCCAAAATTAAGGTCATAGGAGAAATGCTGGCTGGAAAGAGTTCGGCATTTTTATCTATTTTTTCTTACGAGAGCGATGTGCGCAATAGTCAACAAGTGTTGGATCTCCTCTTAGAACAAACTGCCAGCATCAAACACATAGTCCACTTCCTCTGTCTAGACGAGTCCCATTTCGTCCGATATTGGGCAACAGCGCCAGATAGGAGATGTGGTGCCGTTCATGAAAAGTGGCATTCCTATCGCCTCAATAAGATGGCCTATGGCTATTTTGTCCATAACGTGCTTCTCAGTTTACGTCCCGAATATGTTGATGGAAACCAAGCGCTCTGGTTTCCTGAAACGAGTAAGGAAATTCACAAGGATGGTGAAATACAAAGACGACGGGGGGCTGGTGAATCTTGACGCCTGGACGATTTTCTCTCGCAAATAGAAAGGCCATCAACCAGCTCACTGTGAAACCGCAAGACGCGGAATTCTATGAGCCGAACCTGGCAAGACTGATTGGAATTATATTGACTATTCATAGTCAATATAAATTGCACAGGAAAATACTGCCTGTACTTATTGTTTTGTGACAGGAAGTGTGAACACCTTCAGAGCAACTGAATAAATGTTGATTAATTAGGTGAGGAGAGACGGTGCACTTATCACAAATTCAAATTAGAGACTTTCGCTTGTTTCACCGTCTTGATTTAAAGTTAAATCAAGGTCTTAATGTTTTGGTTGGTGAAAATGACTCAGGGAAGACGGCTTTGATTGATGCAATTCGATATGTTCTTGGGACTAACTCCCATAATCTCGGATATATCAGAGAACAAGATTTCCATAAGGACGTTAATCAACTAAAAATACAATTGAAGTTTTCAAACATAGATGTTCACGCGTATCGTTTTGTTGAACACCTATCCCACGAAGAATATAACGACGATCACGGCGAGAAGAAAAGCCGTTCTGTTTTATTCATCCAACTACATGCTCAAAAGACTGGAATTGAGCGACGAGGCTATCCTTACATTAAAACTGAAGTGCGTTCCGGTGCTGACGGGAATGGTCTGGTCATCGAAGCTGAAATAAGAGATTTCCTGGCGACCACGTATCTCAAACCACTGAGAGACGCAGAAAGTGAACTATCATCAGGCAGAGCCTCCAGATTGTCCCAGATACTAAGTTCATCGAAAGATATCCGGGAAGGAATGGAAAATATCCTTTCTATTGTAGCAGATGCAAATGAAGGGCTTGTTGCCGATGATGCTGCTTTGAAAAAGGCTGCCGAGAATATCCAACGGCGATACTTGCATGAGCTCATTTTTGAGAAAGATAAATCTGTCCTCGGAGCGTTTATTGATATTGCTGGCATTAGAAAAGGTGATTTAACAGCACTACCTAATCATGCTAAAAAGCGTCATCTTCGCTCTATATTGGAAGGATTAAGCTTAGCTCTTACGAAAGATAGGCGACTGCATGGCCTCGGATATCACAACCTGCTTTTTATGGGAGCTGAGTTACTATTGCTCGAGCAAGAAGCCGACAATGAATTTCCTTTATTGCTCATCGAAGAACCCGAGGCACATCTTCATCCCCAACTTCAAATGAAACTTCTCCAGTTTATAAATAGTAAAGCTAAATCAAAAAAGAATCCCAGCGGTGTTCAATGTATCCTTACAACCCACAGCCCAAACATTTCATCAAAGGCAGATCCGTCTGAAATTATCATGTTGTCCGATGGCGGCGCCTGGTCCTTAAGAGCAGGAGAGACCGAACTGAACAAAGATGACTATAAATACTTGAAGAAATTCCTGGATGCAACGAAAGCTAATGTCTTCTTTGCCAAAGGGATCATCTTTGTTGAAGGAGATGGAGAAAACATCTTGCTGCCTGAAATAGCAAGACTTCTTAGAAGGCCACTTGAGAATTATGGAGTCTCTATTGTTAAATGCGATAATAGCGGCTCATGGAAGCGGTTTGCCAAATTATTTCTAAGATCTGGTCAAGATAGCAATTCTAGTGCTTGGTATCCAACGAAGGTATGCGTGCTTCGAGATATTGATCTTTGGCCAGACTGTGCCGAAGAGAAGGATGATGGGAGCACCCCCTACGGCTTTAAAAAGCCAAACAGTCGGAATCGAACATTTTGGCGGAAGAACTGCGTTGACGAACAGCAAAGAAAAAATAGCCACATCGATGGGTTAAATCGGCAAAACGTAACTGTCAAAATATCTGACGATTGGACTTTTGAATTTTGCTTGGCGAAATTTGGTCTTTTTGATGAATGCTACGAATCTATTAATGGTTCGCAAGTTGGGAAATCCGACATAGTTGGAACCGATGTGGAAAAGGCAACCTATATCCTTAGCAAAGCTTCGAAAACAGATTTTGCATATAACTTATCTGCAATTCTTCAAAGACAATTGGACAAGAGGATTTCTGATGTAGTTGAGGCACGTGGTGAGGATGAAATTGAAGATGGCAACACATATCAAAAGAAAGTTGCGCAAGAGAAATGTGACTTTGCTATGGAGCTTAAATCTAAACTCCCGACCTACATTGTTGAAGCCATTGAATATGTGACAGCACCAATTGATGATTTTGAGGTTATTGAGGAGCGAAGCGATGCCACACCCGCTTGAAGGACTCATTACTAGATTAGATATTGTTAATATCGCAGTAGATGAAAAACTTGTTCTTGATGACGAAGAGCGTGTCTCTATTCTTGAGGCAATGCGTACAATCGATGTTCAAGCTTGTCCAGGTAGCGGCAAAACAACCCTGATTGCCGCAAAACTTATTCTTTTGGCAAAAAAATGGCCATTCCAAAATCAAGGTGTTTGTGTACTCTCCCATACAAATGTTGCTAAGAATGAAATCTTAAATTGGCTCAAGCGATCGAATACTATTGAAGCGCATCGTTTACTTTCCTATCCACATTTCATTGGGACAATCCAGGATTTTGTTAATCGCTTTTTGGCGCTCCCTTACATTCGATCTAACGGTATCAAAGATATTACCGTGGATAATAGCGAATATGCTAAGCAGGCAGAAAAACTGCTTAAATATCGCCAGTTTTCATGGTTCCAAGGTACTCTCAATGGACTCGGAGGGCGCGATCAACAAGAGGCCTTTTTAAGGGAAACATACCGGTTCACTTCCCCGGAAGGAGAGAAAATTAACATTAGCAAAAAGCCAAGAGAGTGGAAAAAAGGAAGTAATCTTCAGCGTGCTGAACGTGATCTTGGGAATCTAAAACGTTATTTGGATGAACGAGGTTTTTTCCTTTTTAGAGATATGTATACACACGCTCGAATAGTGTGCTCATGTAACGTCGCACTCAGGAAATCACTTACAAAACGATTTCCCTTTGTTTTTATTGATGAAATGCAGGACACACAAAAATACCAAGATGAGCTTTTATGCAAGATTTTTCCTCTTGATGATTCTTCACACATTATTCAGCGATTTGGCGATCCGGACCAAGCAATTTTCCATAGCATTGGGAGTGAGGAGCCAAATGTAAGTTTTAATGGAAAATCACGAGACGATATGGATTTTGTAATCAATAAATCCCATCGTTTTGACGGCGTGCTGGCTGATAAAATAAAGTCTATTAGCTTCAACGAAATTCCATTGAAAACTGAATTGTCAGCAGAAAAGCTAGGGTTTAGAACAAAGATTCATGCTACTGAAGGCCACTTTGAACATACTATTATTGTCTTCGATGACGATACACTAGACAAGGTTATAGAGTCTTTCGCTCAGATCGTTTCAAATCAGTTTTCGATAGAGTACAAAAATTATAAAAAATTTACTGTCAAGGCTGTTGGGGCTGTAGGAAAAGAAATTGATCCTGGTGACAGTCAATTAAGGATTGGTCATTATTGGAATGATTATGACAAGTCGAAATCGAATACAAAATTCCAAGAGACCAACCTCATGGAAGCAGTTCTCCATTGTCGTCGATCCTCAGACGTTGATTGGGCAGAAAAGTACAAATTTCTGACTGACTGCATTTTAAAACTTATGAGAATGGCAGGTAGGGTGGATGAGAATCAAAGATATTTTTCATACACTACTTTTCGAGACTCACTAAAGGCCGATGGACGTTGGGGAGCTTATCGTGAAAATATTTTTTTGATGCTCAGTGATGGAATTAAAATAGATCAATGCTTTTGGGGAAAAATTAGTGGCTCACTGAAATCGTTGCTGGCCCTAGATAACATCCAGGATGAAGCAGCCCAATATATTGCTTTTACAGAAGATCAAACTAGGACATGTGTCATAATTTCCGAAGAAAACCCAGAGAGCAACTTGCTTGTTTCTTTAAAAGACAACAAAATAAGTCATCCTGACGGTTTCCAAATTGAACTTTCAACAATACACGGCGTTAAGGGCGAGACTCATGATGCCACACTAATTGTTGAAACCAAAAACCATATTTTTGACCTAGAAACGATGTTGCCATATTTGACTGGAGAATTACCGAATGCAGATCATCCAAATTCAAGTTTGCCAGACAAACCCCACTCGCGAAGGGTTTTCAAGCCCAATAAAGTTTTTATGAGGCAATTATATGTGGCAATGAGCCGGCCGAGACATCTTTTATGTCTTGCTTTACACTCAGATCGGTTATCCGCCACCCACATGAGATTACTTCTAGAAAAAGGATGGAAAACAGAAGTCCTTTCACCTGAAGCAGAGAGAGCGGCATAAGTTCAGAACAGAAAATTAACAAGACATTTATCAACGCTCCAATATTACAGAAATAAAAGGGGTCGGATCTTTGCTTGGCTCTTCTCTTCTGAGATGTCGAAAAATATCCATTAAGATTTATTTTTCAAGAGTTCATATACCTCCTATTTATCGGTTCAGAACTTTTGG
>JAAXWV010000088.1 GCA_013334845.1 Candidatus Roizmanbacteria bacterium
TCCAAATTCTTAATTTAAGAAGACTGCCACATTTCTTTATCAAAATCATATTCTGCTATTTTCTTTGAAAACCATCTTGGGATCGATATTTTCTATGATCTCTTCCAAAGGAGGGTCTTCAATCGTGATATCTTTTATTTCGGTCTGCTTCACCAACCTGTTCAGCACTTCATCAATAGAAACGCGTGAGGTATCGACGGTATATTCGACCTGACCGTCAGCTATTTTTCGTGCAGTGAGCCCTTCGGGCAAAGCTTCAAGGAGCGGCTGCTTTTTTTCCGATTCAATTTTGATAATTTTTTTACTGACAAATTCTTTCCGGAGATTAGCCGTGCGTCCATCGAAAACAACCGAACCGTAGTTGATTACAATAGTACGGTCAGCAATGGATTCAATATCGCCTACGTCGTGAGACGTGAGAAATATAGTTGTATCTTCTTCTCTGTTGAGAGCGTTAAGGGTCTCACGAAGCTTACGTTTGGCCACCACATCAAGGCCGATGGTGGGTTCGTCAAGAAAAATGAGCGGTGGTTTGTGAAGCAAGGCCAGGGCAACCTCAGCGCGCATACGCTGGCCGAGAGAAAGCTTACGGACGGGCTGTTGGAAAATATCTTTTAGATCAAAAAGTTCGACTAGTTTTTCTTTTTGCTGACGGTATATACCTGTCGGGATTTCATAAATTTTGGAAAACAAATGAAATGAATCGGCTATCGGTAAATTAAAAAGCAGCTGTGAGCGCTGACCGAAAACGGTACCTATTTTGAAGGCAAGTTTTTTGCGTTGTACTTGCGGATTGAGACCAAGAACTGAAATGTCGCCGCGTGTAGGGAATAGAATACCCGTGAGAATTTTGATGGTGGTAGACTTCCCTGCTCCATTGGGGCCGATAAAGGCAACCGTCTCCCCTTTTTCAACCGAAAATGAGATGTTGTTGACGGCGTGGACAGATTTCTTATCCGGGCTCAGTAGATTGGCAAGAAAACCTTTGTGGGGATTTTTGACGGGGAAGGTGAATGTTTTGTAGAGATGATGTACCTCTACGGCCGAGTGAGACATGATCTATTGTAGCATTCATTTGTACATTTATACATAATTAGGTATAATGAGAGAGGATAGATCCGACCCGAACTGTAGCGTTTACCGCTGCGTTTCCGCAAGGAATAGGGTCGGATTTCTATTTAGGCCATATTTGAACCACGATTTCCCGGTGAGCAATAATTCGTTTGTATTCAGCTGAATATTTCTTTTTGTGTTGTACACTCCTGTTAATCACACCAGCTACATAATCTGCTAGTTGTATTAGATGATTACTAGTAGATCGCTGCATTTTTATTTTGCTTATTATTTCTTTACCATCGAGATTGATTCTCTTTTTTAAATAGAAAGAAAGCTGACGTTTGAAGTCGAGATTTCCGCTTTCGTCAACTATCACAGTAGATTTCGCGAGTTTGTTTTTAGCGTTCTCAAATATAAGACTGCAAGCATATTTATAAAACGAATTTTTGTCTTTGAAACCATTTCCCCATAATTTCTGTGGGTCTTTATTTATTACTATGCCATAATAGAAAAAGTTATAGGGAGCGATTGCCTTTAAAAACGACGCTCTTACTGTATGGGAATTTCTTTTGAAGTAGAACTCGTATTTGCTAGGTAGGTTCAACTCTCTTTTTAGGAGTTCTATCCTTTGATCACACGCAACAGCTTCCTCATTGTCATTAAATACAACTAGTGCGACGGTAAAATATTGGCTAGAGCCTTTTTCAAGCTTTAGGCCAGGGTCTCCTGATTCGTCAATAAAAACGAGCATAGTTGAGTGTAATTATATTTACCTTATTTTCTTTGAGAAGAATGATATACCTCATTTTTTACGTGCAATAGGTACTGGCCGGGCCATTGCTTCCTCAATCTCATAGAGGAGTCGACGATATTCTTTGGTGGTGATTTGCCAACTGCCTGGTTGAAGCGGATTATCGAGATCCTCAATAAGGATCGCGATAAGATAGGCTAAAATGCCGATTCCGAGAGTAAACATATAATCAAGAACTATAGAGTCAACTGCGATAAACAGCGAAAACAGCATAATGAGAAAAGTTGCAAGCAATATAAAAACGTGAAGAATGAGGGGGAGATGGCGACCGCTATGTTGAAGGCGTCGTTCGCGGCCGGAAAGTACTTGAGAAAAAATAGTAAAGGCAACATTGCTCATTTGGGGTACCTGATCGGCGATAAGATAGACATTTTCCTGAATAGCGACGATAGCTTGTTCCAGATCGTCGAGACGTTCGCCTTGCTCAATCTTCTTCCAGCCATCATTGATAAGTAAATTGACATAGTTCTTCATAGAATCTCGGGTTGACTGAGCAAGCTTGAGTGGCAAATGCGAGCTAAACATGAGAAGCTGACGAATAGCGCGAATCTCTTCCCGAACGGCATTGGTAAGATTGTTCCAGTTTTCCCACTCCGTCTGAATGATAAATGCGGAGATAATACCGAAAATGAGGCCCACTGTAGAATAAAGCCAGGAAATGCCATTAAGATTAGCGGAAAGCATGGGAAATAGCTCCCAACCTGAAAAACGGAATATGGCGAAGGCAATAGAAAAAAGAACAATAAAGGGGACAAGCTTAAAGATTAAGATAAGTCGCGGATTTATATTTCTCATGGATTTAGTATAACAGTTATTACTGTAGTAATAAGTATTTATGAGTATTAACTACGCAGTCTTGGCTTGCAATTTTTCTCAATTTTTATAATATTGAATATATTAATACGCTAGTTAAATTATGAAGTATCGGAAAGGAGAGATAGGAATTTTCGTTGCGTTTGGTGCTCTTATATTTTTAGGTGTGAGCACTATAATTGGCTCTGTATTTCTAAATACTAATAATAAAATAGGAGTGCGCTCGCGAGCCGCCTCAAATAACTGTAATAATACAGTTCCCAATAAAGGAGGATATTGCAATGACAAGATAGCGTATATATGCTCCTCTTCAAATGACTCTGGTACAATGTTGGCAGATTGCACCAATATAGGTGACGGCAAGTGCCACACAGGAACAGACAGCTCAGGACAAGTAGATTACATAGGGTGTAACCCACGAGAAGGAATCGTCCTCAACTGTACATACGGTAACACGACCTATATCGATCAACGAGGCGGGTACTGTGAGGGAGATGTACCTAAGATATGTAATGCCGGTTCATTTACCCGACTTAATGTGAATGGAGCCGATGTCACCTGTCCCAGCGGTACTTGCACCAACGACGGCAGGACAGACTATATCGGGTGCAGCGGAACGGCTCCTGTTTCTTCAATCACAACTTCTTCCGTCATACCATCGGTCACTCCAGTACCAACTGCTACACCGTTAAGAAATCAAACACCGACTATACACGTTTCTCGCAACTGTACATACGGTAACACGACCTATATCGATCAACGAGGCGGGTACTGTGAGGGAGATGTCCCCATGATCTGTAACGGGGATGCCTTCACCCAGTTAAATGTCGATGGGAAGTATATTACCTGTCCCAGCGGTACTTGCACCAACGACGGCAGGACAGACTATATCGGGTGCAGCGGAGCGGCCCAGACGGGAAAGTCAAATACAACCGGAAACCAGCAGCAGAATACAAACTCATCAATTATTTCGGGATCTTGTATTAGGGACGGTGTTACATATGCCAATAATAAAGGAGGTTATTGCAGCGACGACCATAATGCAATGATTTGTATTAATAATAATTTTGTCCCGTTTGTAAATTGTGGGACAAATTACTGTGGAACGAGAGAAGATCGTGTAGATGGTAATGGCTATCGAGATTATGTTGGATGTGACGGGAAGGGCCCGCAAGCTTCATCGGGCTTAACATCAACCTCAAAATCAATCTCAGTTCTTAGTCAAAAATCCGCAACAAGTAAGGAAGTTAATGCTAATTTTTTCCTTGAACTTTCAAAATGCGATAACGCCTCAAGTACATATATTGCAATAAAAAACGGCACAGAGATATCTAATGGGCAATGTCTCAATAATAGTTGTACAGCTGCCATGAAACTAACCTTAGATTCAACTAACCCGAAAGTGACCGTTACTGGATATGCATTGATAACTGACAATGATGGAACAATTCATAATATATCTGAAACTATTGAGTTGAATTATAATGATGCGAGTCAGCCTCAGTCTATCTCACGAGGTTTTGTATGTGGATATCCTGTCTTGAAAGAGATTAACAAATCAATTTCACAAGGTTCAGGTTCCCCCTTCGGTTTAAATGTAAATCTGATCGGAAGATATGTTGATGATCGTTCGGTAATTAACGAACCTCTTAATATGGTTAAGGGTACAGGCGCTTCATGGCTGCGTTTGGAATTTAACTGGGCAAGTTTACAAACAGATGTAGGCAATCCCACAGGTGCTTTTAATTGGACAAATACTGATGCTGTGGTTCAATCGGTAAAAGATAAGGGCTTCAATATTTTAGGTCTACTCGCTTATAACTCCCTAGGTAGAAATCAAGTTTTCCCTGTTGATGATAATGGATGTAACGGAAATTGTGAAGAAAACTGGAAAAAATATCTTACGGCTGTTGTCAGTAGATACAAAGACAGCATCACCCATTGGCAAATATGGAACGAACCAGATACATATCAATTCAACCATAACGCTGAAAATGGAAATTCACCATCTAGATATAGTTATTTACTTAAAGTAAGTCAACAGATTATTAAGCAAATACAACCGAATGCAAAAATTGTGATGGGTGGATTCAATCCGGATACTCCTGAGTGGGCATATAAAGTAATGGCAGAAGGAGGGTCAAATTACGTTGATGTGGTAGACGTTCACCCGTACATAACGTATTCTAATCTTTCTCCGGAAGCCAATTATTGGATTGAAAAAGAATATCCTTTTATCGCTATGTCAAAACAATTTGGTAAAGAGTTATGGGCTACAGAATTTGGCTGGCCTACTCAACATTACTCAAATAGAGCCTATGTAAGCCCCAATACACAAGGTGAATACATTGCCAGAGCTTATATTCAGGGAATAGCAAACGGGTTTAGTAAGTTGTTTCTCTTTAAATATAATGATGACCCTGGGAGTGATGCGGACGGACAGTTTCAAACTTTTGGATTAGTTAATACTTCGTGGTTACAGTCGAAAGGCTCATATGAAACATATGTAAATATGACAAATGCTCTCAATAATAGCGTGATAGTGGCTAAATATGATCCTACCTATGACCCCTCCTACTCGAATAGTTCTAAATCATCTAAGATGGATACATTTGAACAAGGTTGGCTTTATAATCAGAATAGTGGAAGTGTGCAAATAACCAACAGTGAAAGTCTGGAAAAACATAACGATTTGGCTTCCATGTCTGTAACGTACACATTGAATAGTAAGAGTGATAAGGTTACGATAGCGAGAAGTAGTAATCATGAAATAAGCATTCCCGGTAACGCAACTAAATTTGGATTTTGGGTGAAAAACAACTCGTTCAATAATCCGGTGATAAGTGTAATACTGAGAGATAATAACAGTGGCATCTATGAATATGAAATTGGACGCTTGAGTGTGACTGGAGAATGGACAAGATATGAGGTTGATTTGCAGAATATGCAAGAGGTTGGCCCAGATGGAGAGGCTCTAAGAAAGGTAAATAGAGAGCATACTCAATTTGTAGGTATTGGTTTAACTAAAACAATGAGTCCTGCAGCCAACAATTCCTTTTTGCTAAGTGGAGGGTACTTTGGATATCAAGAATCTACTTATGGGTATATTTTCAGGAAAAACGGAGAATCAAAAAATATCCAATGGAAAATAGATGGTAATGTACCATTACCAT
>JAAXWV010000089.1 GCA_013334845.1 Candidatus Roizmanbacteria bacterium
CAAAAGAGGGCGATAGATTAACCTTAGATAAAGAACAGAGACTCATTCGATATGATGATGCTGACCGATTACGTATAAATATGGCTGTGTGCCATCCGGGGAGTACGGTAACAGACACATTAGAAACGCTTCAGGGATTATCACACCCTATCTATGGTGAATACTTTTCGTTTAAAGCGCTCCTGTTTAAAAATACCAGCGGATATTCCAAAAATATCGATGAGGATATGTTACCTCCTCTCGAGTTAACTTTAGATGAAATAGATGCTTTCAATGAGAGAAACCAAACATAATTTTCCATGCTCGTCCGAGAATAACGATAGTCCTTGTATAAGGAGATTGCTTCGTCACTCACTTCGCTCGTTTCTCGCAATGACGCAAGGGCGTATATGATACGCCACTACAGCAACATGCATCAAAATTCTTCATAACTATGCGCCCCTACCACACACAATTGTGCAGACAGATTGAGTGGATCCCGTGGCAAGCACGGGATGACGGAGATTTTTCGCATTTACCATTCAAATCCCTGGGAGGTGTCGATATTGTTGGTGGTGGCTTGAAGGACGTGGTTGATAGCTGCCGGGAAAAGGTCGTATTCACAGGCATGGACACGGGCGTCGAGTTCTTCGAGTGTCTCACCCGGGATGCGCTTTACTTCTTCTTTCATGACGATAGGGCCGCAGTCGACCGACTGGAGATGGGGAATGACCTGATGCACGGTCACGCCGGCGATGGGTAGCTCAAAAAGATCTTTAGCATAGGCTTTTTCAATACCATGAGCGCCGCGTATGACGGGAATTGTGTAGTGCGAGGTGGATATAGTAGGCTCCTTGTCTTCGGTGAGGAGTGCGGGGTGAATATTTATGATGACGATCTCGTGTTCAACGGCTTTTTTAAGGAAATCTTCGCTGAGAACGAGATTATAGCCGGCAAGAGCAATAATATCGACATTCATCTGTTCAATTAATTTAAACAATTTTTGATCGTATAATTTTCTATACTCCTGATTCTTGAACGGGCCGTGAAACTCATGAACGATCGGATTTAATCCAAGTGCGGTGGCTTTTTCCAGGGCTTTTGCTTTTAGATCACTGATAATGACGCCCGCAACTACGGCATTGATACGTTTTTCGTTGACGTTTTGTACGATATTGGCCATATTCGTGCCGTTGGTGGAAGCCAGAATCGCAATGCGAGGTAGTCCTTGGCGCGCCTTTTTCTTTTTATGACAGTGTTTACTCTCATTCATTTTTTCAGGATTTTCTCCTCCGAAACAGCGGCTGCATGCATAAAAGGGGTTGAGCTTGAAGGCTTGGTGAACTTCTGTAGTTGGCAGATAAGTAACGGAATCGGCTCCGATGAGTTTTGCCATCTCTTTTTCAACCACTGCTCTCCCCTCTTTGAGCCACTGTGAGGCGGGGAGCTGCGAATGCTCGGGCATATCAACGCCCCAATGACAGGTATCAACTACCATATCGAGAGCGAGTGCCATGTGAACCTCTTTTGCGCCGGCAGCACGAAGCATTTTGACGATTGTTTTGGCTGTTGTAGATCGAACCATTGAGTCGTCGACGACGGCTACGCGCTGCATATTTTGTGGAATAGGGAGTGCATGGAGCTTTGCCCGGACCAGCACCTCACGGCTTGATTGACCCGGGGTAATGAATGACCTACCGGGGATACTATCGCGGCGAGTGAGCAGGTGCCGGAACGGTCTTCCTGATTCTTCCTGAAAGCCCATGGCGGCATCGCGCCCGGAATTCATAACAGGTATAACTACGTCGTACTTTATTTTTTTTGCGTTCACGAGTTGGGCAAGGCGGCGCCCGCATTCGCGGCGGCCATCCATAAGATAGGCTGATGTGTCGGCAAAATAGGTGTCGGGGCGGGCAAAATAGCCGAGTTCTAGGGTACAGAGCTTGTTGCTATTGGGCATACCGTAAAAATAGGAATGGCGCTGACCCTCGGGACTGAGTACCATAATTTCACCTGGCTTGAATTCGCGAACGTAATAGGCGTTCATACGGTCGAATGAAACCGATTCTGATGAGACAGCCCAACCGCCATCATGAATTTTCCCCACAGAAAGTGGATGAATGCCGTTTTTGCACTTGATAGCATAGATATTTTTATCTTCGGTAAGGATGACGAGATTAGTGGAGCCGTTTATGTTGCCCATCTCGTGCTGGAGAGTTTCGATCCAGGAGGAATAGAGAGGGCGCTTCAGGATAAGATAATCGGTGACAAGGGCTGAATCACTGCTCTCTTCATCGGGATTGACGAGCTGGGATTTGATCCAGCCGGTATTGGTAACGTTTCCATTGTGAGCTAGGGCGATACGATACGTGTGACCGTGAGAAGTGATTTCACGATGAAAAGGATGGATATGCTTGGCTTCAGAAGACTTGCTGGTGGAATAGCGAACATGGCCGATAGCGGAGACGGTTGGCTCGAGGGACTCGACGACTTCCCTGGTGAAAACTTCGTTGACTTTGCCCATGGCTTTGACCGATTTGAAGTCGATATTGGTGATACCGGTACTTTCTTGACCACGGTGTTGGATCTCCTGGAGGCCGAGATATACGAGATGGGAGGCTTTTTTATTTTTTACATCTACTGCGGCCACTATGCCGCACTCATGCATTGGTTTATCATCAATCACAGAAATGACGTGACGTTTTTGCATCTGGGAATAGATGTATTAAAATCTAATTATACCCGATTATTGCAGAATGCAAGAGGATGAGATTATTTAGGAATAATGGTGTCTGTAAAGTGAATTGGTGTATGATTTTCAGTTAGTTCACATGTACCTTTGCCGGTAACTCTACATTCTACGGGAGTACGACCAGACATATCTTTAACATAAACCTTTTCTTCCGGTTCAGCAGGCAATTGCCTATATAGTGCATACCAAATCTCTTCCTTAGAATTTTCGACGGCAGCACCACTGTATACACATCCTGCTTTAGAACCCAATATGGGGGATTCCGTGGTAGGTTCTGCTCGAAGATTTATATCATCATAACATTGCATACCAGGTATTACTAATAGTGTCGCATTTTCCGGATATAATCCCACTACTGCAGGTGGATCATCTCGGTGGATGTTTTGCAGGGCACGGGCATCTCTGTCGGCCATGTAGTTGTATGCAAGGATTCCTAGATATGTGGATCCGGCTGCAAGAGTAGCGCGCCAACCTATATTGCCGATAAGTCGGAGACGTTCATGCGTATTATGCTTATTTTTTTCATAATCTGTATATTTTTCTGACATAGTATTTTAAAAACTCATCCATATTATACATATTATATATGTATAAGTCAATACTATGGGTCATTAAACCCGCTATAATTCATTCTATGACAGAAGGCATTATTGCTCCGCGTAGTGGTGAGCGAAAAGATTATCCTGATTCGGCATTTTTAATTAGCATAAGACAGAGGCTAGATGCTTATAATCTGGAAACCACCCCGAGCGTGAGGCGCAATATTGCGCAGGCATACGGGTATCTTCGGGAAGCGGGTTTGGGAATACTATGGATGACCGAGCAGAGTGCAGGGTTGTTGAGGGAAAAGAAATTTCAAAATATTTTTGAGCTCGGCAGTTTAAGAGAGATGACAGAGAGTATATATATCCCCTATTTTCAAGATCGAGATAAAGTAAAAATGGTGCAAGGCCGGGAAGTGATGAAGACAGCAACTATGCGGCTGACTGATCATCAGAGACTGGAATTTGTACGTGCTATGAACTTAGGTATATATGCATTGAAAAAGGAACAGGGGAACATAACTCATGGGCTAGGACGTTCACGCTCATGGGTTGAAGAATATCTTGAGGAGAGGATCATGGAAATGACGAGGCTATTATATAGCATGTCTTGGACAGGGGTTGTTCAGCCCTATGGTGTTCAAACTATCGCAGACAGAATGACTAATTTTATGGTCAGGTATATGGGTATGAATTATCTTGAGAAAGAGATTTGGGCGACACTTAGCGGAATATATGAAATAACGAAGCCGAAAGTTTAGGTGATGCTATCAGGCGCACTTTCGTAGTGCTGCTTCACATCACTTTCTAGAGGAGTGAGGGCAATTCTCTCAGCAAGCTCATCTATGAGGCGGATAAGCACTTCTACAAATTCTGTACCCTGCCACCTTTTGGTAAGGCCGTTTGTCGATTTCATTATATTTTCGTAATACTTTACCAGCGTTGAAAAAGCCTGAATCATGCTTAGTTGAACTTGTTCATTGCGAGCGGGTTTGTTCGCTACACTATCCTGCCCAAATTTTTTTAGAGTAAAAAGGAGTGAATTCGGCACTGGGCTTCTGCATGCTTGGATGAGAATATTTTCAATCTCTCGATAGGTAGTCGTCGGTGCGATTGGAAGGAGTCCAGGGGGATTTTTCACGAGATCGGTATATCTTTCTATTAAACTAGCGACTTGTAGAGGCCCTTCTCTGGCAGTTTTTTCATACTCTTGAAGTAATATAATCGCATCAGGAATTCCTAAAGCAGTGATTTTTCTGCCCGTTCTCTCGCTTCTCACAAATAAAGGATGTATTTTTTCATTTGAAGCGAGACTACGAGCTAATTTACTTATTTGTCCCTCTAGACTCGGTTGAACAACTCCGGAATTTTCCTCATAAACTGACGTTATGAGTTGAGGCAAAATGACAGGCGGTATATATTTCTCTATCATATAGAGTTTATTTAGTGTAGAAATCGGGTTAGGTCTTCCATGGATTTTTCTTTAAAAAAAAGAAAGGAGGTGATCCATCCGCTCCTTCCAGAACGGATACCTTGTTACGACTTAACCCTCATCGCCGAAAGTATCCTCCTCGCCATACGGCGAGTTCAAATATTTCCGACTTTGTTGGCTTGACGGGCGGTGTGTGCAAGAGGCAAGAACGTATTCACCGCGGTATAGCTGACCCGCGATTACTACCAATTCCGTGTTCATGGGGTCGAGTTGCAGACCCCAATCCCAACTGAGAATAAATTTCTGAGATTTGCTTGACGTTGCCGTTTTGCAAGACTCATTGTTATTATCCATTGTAACATGTGTGTAGCCCAGGGTATAAGGACCATGCTGACTTGACGTCTGCCCCTCCTTCCTCCCCGATATATATCGAAGCAGTCTCTTGTGACATTTCTAACACAAGATAGGGGTTGCGCTCGTTGTCCCACTTAAGGGCACTCCTCACGGAACGAGCTGACGACAGCCATGCAGCACCTGTGCTAACCTCCTTACGGATTTCTCCTGTTTCCAGGAAATAGAACGCTAGCATGTCAAACCCTGGTGAGGTTCTTCGGTTCGTCTCGAATTGAACCACATGTTCCACTGGTTGTGTGCCTCCCCGCCAATTCCTTTGAGTTTTAGCCTTGCGACCGTAATCCCCAGGCGGTCTGCTTAACGGGTTACCTTCGCCACACCCAAATATCGTAAAACGATATAAGAATGCAGCTAGCAGACATTCGTTTAGGGCTAGGACTACGCAGGTCTCTAATCTGCTTCGCTCCCCTAGCTTTCGTGTCTCAGCGTCAGTTTCCTTCCAGTGATTCGCCTTCGCCACTGGTGTTCCCTAGGGTATCAACGCATTTCACTACTCCTCCCTAAGTTCCAATCACCCTTAAGAAAACTCTAGTTTGACAGTATTGTCTCAATGTTCACGTTAAGCGTGGAGATTTAAAAGACAACTTACCAAACCGCCTACACGACCCTTTACGCCCAATAAGACCGGATAATGCTTGAAGCCCACGTATTACCGACGCTTCTGGCACGCAGTTAGCGGCTCCTTTCTAGTAGGGTACCGTCATTTGTTT
>JAAXWV010000090.1 GCA_013334845.1 Candidatus Roizmanbacteria bacterium
ATGGAATGCTCCATTTCCGTATACAAAATCTGTTGCTTCAATACCTACCACTTTTCGGGTCGGGAATAAGGCTCTCAAAATGTTAAGAGCAACTACATCATGGGGATCGTGAAACGTGGGGCACAACACTACCGAATTTCCAATATAGAAGTTGAGATAGCTTGCAGGCAATCGACGATCCTCTCCCTGGATAGCATGTGGCATCGGCATTTTAACCACTGTGAGCACATTACCATCCTGATCAGTAGCGGCACTCAGAATTTTATAGTTTTTGTCGAGAATAGGGAAATTTTCGTCATTTTTATTGTCTTCATAGGCACATACCACGGTAGTTTGCCCCACAAACCGGGCAATGTCGTCAATATGACCATCTGTATCGTCGCCCACCACCCCTTCTTTGAACCAAATAATGGTAGTGACGCCAAGATATTTTTTCAGATATTCTTCAATCTGCTTACGGCTCAAGTGCGAGTTTCTGTTTTTATTGAGCAAACACTGCTCTGTCGTCAAGAGAGTTCCCACACCATTTACATCAATTGAACCGCCCTCAAGGATAATACCAGGCTCAACATATGGCAACTTGAGATCACGATTTAACAGGGAGGGAATTTCATCATCAGAAAAGAGCTCAGGGTATTTTCCACCCCATGCATTAAATTTCCACTTTGTAATGGTGAGCTTATCACCGTCTTGTACGAAAATAGGCCCGTAATCTCGAATCCATACATCCATATAACTAACCACATGGAAACGGATCTGTGAGAGGTCTGCGTTTTCTTGTTCAAGGAGTTTGGTGACCCGTTTTTGAGTCTCCTTATCCGTGACCAGTACTTCCACCCGCTCGCCAGTTGCTAGGTTTTTAATAACTTGCACGTAGCTTTTTTCTACCTCTTCCAGACCGTTCGTGAACGTAAGCGGATCATAGGGCCACGCCAACCAAGTCGCCTCATGAGATTCCCACTCTGCCGGCATCCGGAAGTCACTCATTTCTGCTCGCTCCTTTCGGTGATTTTGCCGTACGTATGAGGTTTACGATTGTACATAAACCGCCATCCGTCACGGAGTTCTTGAATTTTGGATAAATCGACTGCGACAACCAGCGCCTCCTCCTCAGTCGCACTCGCCCGTGCGAGCACCTGACCAAACGGATCAGCTACAAACGATTGCCCCCAGAAAATTAGTTCACCTTCCTGCCCTACTCGGTTGAGCGGAGCCACAAATATGTTGTTCGCAATAGCATGACTACGCTGGATCAACTCCCAGGCTTCATGCCAGTCGCCCTCAGGCGGGGTGTAGTTAGCGATGTTTCCGATGGCGGTCGGATAGAAGATAATTTCTGCCCCTTCAAGTGCAGCGATGCGGGATGCTTCCGGGAACCACTGGTCATAACAGATTAAAACGGCAAAGTTAGCATAACGGGTCTTGAAAAGTCGGAAGCCGTTGTTGCCGGATTCAAAGTAGTTTTGTTCATAGAAAAGTGGATCGTGAGGAATATGCACCTTCCGATACGGATCGAGGATATTTCCGTCCGCATCAATAACGACAGCAGAATTGTAGATTTTTCCGCTCTTGGTTTTTTCGATAATAGGAGCAACTATCACTACCTCATGTTTTTTAGCGAGAGGAACGAAAGCGTCGGTTGATCTACCCGGGATTGTTTCGGTATATTCTTCAAAGGGGGTATGTTCGTTTTGGGGAAAATAGATCACGTCATACATTTCCTGCAAACAGATTATCTGAGCACCTTTCTCAACCGCCTCTTCTATCTTTTGGATCGTCTTGGCAATATTTTGAGGAATGTCTTTCCCTGGATGGGTTTGAACTAGTCCTATAGTAGCTATTTTCTTTCCCGTTTTCATATTGATTATTTTTCAACGTTTAATGTGTAAATATTACGATAAGTATTGTTATAACGCAAGATTCAAAATTCCTCTTGACAATGCGCTGAGTGTTTAATATTATAGATCTTCATATTAGATAGCTATATTCTTATTGAATTATAGTGAGTTTTTACATTTTTTTATAAAAAATTTATTTACCCTATAAGCTTATGGAGCCACTCAGGTACCACATTATCATCGATGTTAACGATGTTGGAGACAAAGAACTCAACGATGGACCCGCACTTTCAACCTTTCTAAACACCCTTCCCGGTATGATAGGCATGAAAGTACTCAATCCTCCAGTCGTCATCGAAGGTGTTCCTGAGAACCCCGGTATCACTGGCTTTGTCATCATCGATTTTTCCCACATTTCAATTCACACCTTTACCATCTATAAAAAGGCTATGGTCGACATTTTCTCCTGCAAGAAATACTCTCAGGAAGAGGCCCTTCAGGCAGTGCTCAAGCACTTCAACGCAGATCGATCCAAGGCAAAGATCAAGGAAGTCTCTTGGGGGCTGTAAATCCGTCTCTCACCTAAAAAGATATTGCAGGCTTGGACCCCAGACTGTAAGAAAGTCATACACAAGTAGCGCAAAGAGCGCACATACTCCAATCGTTATAATGATATAAAGCGTTCTGATTAGCCTTACGAGTCGTCTCTTCATTTGAAGTAAAAATCCTCCTAAAAATAGGATATAAAAAATCGCCAGCGAAAATGGAAAAATCCTATCTAACCCGCTCGCAAAAAAGAAGCCATGCGTTGATAGGTCCAACACCACCCACCAGATAAAAGGAACTGTGACTACAAAATATGTCTGCTTTGCGCCACGCAGCGAGTGAGAAAGATGATGAGCACCTTTCATAAGTCTCCACTTCTTCGGCAACGGCAACAAAGCCACTACTGATATACCAAAAAGAACAGCCCAATTTGCACAAAACAATAACAGAATTGTAGAGGAGATGAAAGTGATTGCCGAAATCTTGACACCGAGAGGAAAGTAGATGGAATAAATGAGTCCCGCGATTACCACCGCAAACGCCACCGGAACACAGATAAAGTAGGTATTGATGAGTTTCATCCATGACATGAAATTTATTGTAGCAGAATTGGAATATCAACAGTCATCAGTGAACAAATATGCTACACTTGATTCTGAAGTATGGCAAATCCTGAGTTACTCGACTATATTCGTCAGCAACATGCAGCAGGCAAATCGAAAGTTGAAGTATTTAACGCCCTCGTCTCAATAGGGTGGGATGCCAATACCGTTCGCGAGGCGCTCTCAGAAGTGTACTTACCTTCAACTACAAAATTACCCAATATCGACTCTATTATGAAAGAGGTGTGGCTCCTCTATAAAGCCAAATTTTTGCTCTTTATACAGCTAGGTATTATTTTTACTTTACTCAGCTTTGGTTTAGACCTGTTCAAGGCAGTAATTCTCCAGGTGCTTACCAGTTTTCAACTCATTCTCGCATTTATTACCGTGTGGATATTCTCAATAGCCATCAATGTGTGGAGTATGGCTTCAGCTATATACACCGCAACCCGTAACACAGATGGCGTTTCAGTGTTAGAAATTATCAAGTCAAGTTCCCGATATATCTTAACGAGTTGGTTGGTTACAGTCGCTTCTGGACTTATTATACTTGTTGGCTCTCTCTTGCTTCTCATACCGGGATTGGTTTTTGCAAATTGGTTTACTTTCTCAAACATACTTGTGTTTACCGAAGACTGCGGAGTTTTTACCTCTTTAAACAGAAGTAAGGATTATGGAAAAGGAAACCGGTGGAGAATCTGCTGGCTGACAATTGAATTCTATTTGGGCCTGATTGGCCTAGTAGTAACCGTTGCGCTTTTATTGATGATAATACCGAGTTTTCCATACATTTTACTCGTGAAAAGCATAGCTTTTTCTATATTAAGCATACTCTCTCTACCAGCGCCTATCCTCTTTCTATACGTCCTCTACCTGAATGTAAAAGCGATTCATGACGACTCAGTATAATCTAAACGGGCTGAATATCTCTTATAAATACGTCACCAACCCTAGTGTAACCCCCGCCTCTAGTACACAAACAAACGGATCTCTTTTTGTTTTCCCATGTAAACGGGTGCTTAGCTCATATAACATTCGTGCAGGGGCAACAAGAAGCTGTGATGATGGAAATCGAAGCGTGGCAGGATTGAGATTGGTTGTGCCCAGGCGCCATCGATCAAGTCCATCTGCGTCCTTTAAAACCATGAGTGAAGTGTTCACAACGGGAGCATAGACATCGTCGGGCACATGCCAGCTTGCTAGGTACTGGGTCTGACTCATGCTTTCGGACGGTGTTTTATCTCCCAAATTCTCAGCAATCCAACCCGCAGCCCTCCTGCCATACTCAATATCTTCCGGATCATCTTCTCGTCGCAGATCATGCGTAGCAGCTGCCCATCGTAGTGCTTCCCGATTTAGGACGTAGGTGTAATGCATTTACTAAGAAGGTGCCTATTATACTCGTGGAAAACAATAGACTATAGTCTACAAATGTCCCACTTCGTCTTGTTATACTCGACTTCGTTAGTGACACACTTCGCGTAAAGAATTCCATCGCTTATATGGCATATTGTGGCTGTGCCACCGCGAAGCTCCCTATAGCGAGTAGGGAGCGCAGTGTGGACAAACTCAAAGATAGTTTAAATCAGATTGAGGAGTATATTTGGAGGTGGCACAATGTCGTTCTTAAATTAAGTTTTTAATCATATGCCAAGATAGCCTGCCGCCCTAGGAGTATAATGCTCAATGTGGAATACTACCTTTCAAATGTAAATACAACAGATATTGAGTCAATTCAAAGCCTTCTACTAACAACGTGGAAAGACACATATATCACTCGAACCGAAGAGCAAATAGAAGAAATCGTCGCCTTGTTCAATTCATCGTCATCTTTACAAACTGAATTAGCAAAACATTATTGGAAGGCCTATAGATTAAAGAGTAACAAAAATATAGTTGGAATAATAACTGTAGTATTACATCATAACGTTATTGAAATTGCTAGATTATACATACACCCCGATCATCAAAGAAAACATCTCGGATCAAAGCTCATTAAAAAAGCATTAGCGGCTTATCCTCTTGCAGAAAAAGTAATTGTGAATGTAGATGTAAATAATACAAGTGGCAGAGACTTTTATTTTCGCCAACAATTTACTGAAATCAAAACAGAAAAAGTTATTAAATCTGGCTTTGCATTTGAGTTGATAGTGCTTGAAAAAGTCTTAAAGCACTAAAGCTCTTCCATACCAACACACCTATTGTTGTTATAATAGTTTTAACATGATTACCCTTAATGAAACTGAACTAGTAAATATCGTGGACAAGGCAATAAAAGACAGATCGGAGACAACCGACGTTGAGTTTAAAGATGCAAGGGGAGGTATACCGAGTGATTTATGGAAATCAGTATCCTCCTTCTCGCACAAACCTAAGGGCGGAATGGTCGTGTTTGGAATCAAAGAAGATCGTATCAATCATACTATAGACGTTGTTGGCGGCCTAGATTTAGCATCGCTGCAAGAAAAAATCGTCAGCTTACTTAACGATGGTATGAAGAATGTTGGAAACTATGAATTGAAGATATTTCACTACAACGGTACACCTTTATTGGCGCTAATCCTCGAAGAAACGCCAAATGAGAGAAAAACTTGCTACAACTACCATATTAAAGGCTAAGATAGGGATTTGTGGTAGGGTTGAGAGGAGAATACTATGACTGGAGTTTTGGCTGCGATCATCGCAGGTCCAGCAGCTGCCATTATTACACAAATTATAAACCTATGGAGAAAGAGAATCGAGTCGGATGAACAAGTGGTGAAGGAATTCTATAGGTATCGGATAGAGGCCAATGAAAGGATAATTAACACGCTATACGATATTAC
>JAAXWV010000369.1 GCA_013334845.1 Candidatus Roizmanbacteria bacterium
TACCGCTTGAGTGTTTCTGTAAAAGGTTCATAATAGTAATCTTGATAATTGCTACCACGAATTTTATCGAAATCAGGATTTGCAACAACACTCACAGCAGTGAATACAGCAGGTTTTTCATCTCCTCCTTTGCAGGAGGCTAACAGATCAAAGAGGGCACTCAGATCATCCACCGTAGCTAAGGAATCGTAGCGATTGTAACGGAAACCTTCACCGGATGTGAGATCGACACCAAGAACAGTCAACTCTTCGAATACCTTTCTGGAAGGCATCCTGATACTTCCCCAGTCATCAGATTCAATAACGACGATCTTCCGGGGGGATCGCCACCCGATTATGTTACTGAGATTTCTTTGAAAGCTCATCTGTTATCCTTTGAATTATCGACCATTCCCCCGTAGAGATGAGACTAACATAATTCTGAACCGAAATAATTATCAACTCTGTCTCTTTATTTTTTTTTGTATTAAGTTACCCAACCCTACTGTGGTCATAAACTCAACATCCGGCCAGTAGGCAAGAATCTTTGTCAATAATTCCTTGAACAGTAGCAAACTCTTTTTCCGGTTTTCTTCCTCAATCTGGCCAACAAAATTCAACCTATGTACAGAGATTACTGCCGGTCTCTTCCACATGAATGAAACCGCAGTTTCCTTCAAACATCTATCAACACATTCAGGGGAGTAGTTTTGCATGCTGGGCTCAAACGAAGCATTTCTTATTAGGAATATCTGATCCAACGCATTCTGCTCTCCGGTATAATGCCTGACATGAACATGCTTTTTTTGTTCAAACAATGGCAATAACTGATACTTCATCCCCTGAATGTATTTCACTCCCCCAGACAATAATGTCTCATTCAGTTCTGATGACCAGATATAATTGTTGGCAATAAAACTCCTTGACTCAAAGCCAAAAGTCTCCTTGAACATCTCAAGTCCTGTGCGAATAATCTCTTTCTGCAGTGGTATTTCCAAATAACTGGCTGCATCAAGAGAAGATTGGATATTAATATATCCTGAATCTACAAGATTGGGTCCCAATCCCCACATTTGATGCTCAAATGCATTGATAAATGCCGGATGACCACTTTGAAGTAAATTAAGCCATAAATTTATGGTTACGTGCTCTCTGCCATGAAACTGAGGATAAAATACTCTTTCAGATATCCCTTGTTCCCACATATCAAATACCCTGTTGAGTTTAGGATACCGCTCAAAGGTTTTCTTAAAAGGTTCATAGTAATACTTGTTGTAACCCGATTCTTTTATCCGCTTAAAATCAGGATTCGCCATCACGGAATTGGCTGTAATTACAGGATGATTACCTCGATGATCCTTGAAACCTGACAGAACTGAAAACAAGCCATCTAAATCATCTCTACCGGCAAGCGAGTCAACACGATTGAACGGGCACCTGTCCACCGGAATTCCTTCTTTGAGCAATGTATCGTAAACCTCCTTTGAGGGCATCCGAATACTTCCCCAGTCATCGCTTTCAAAGACCGCAATTTGTCTGCCAAGGCTAATACCGCGTATGTTGCGCAGATTAGTTGCAATCGAAGTTTTTACTTCGTTAGCAATATTACTGATCATTCAGAACAATTTCAACCTGTTCATCAGAACCGTCAGCACAGCACATTTCTCACCTATTGTTAACATCCGTATTACCATTACAAGTCAGTTTTTCAGGGTCAATAGATCACCAAGTTTTTCATCCCACTCAAATGGCGAAATTACTTCATAGCCTCCTCCATCATAAAATGTGACTTCGCCATTATACAGTTTGCCATCAACATCAAAGAAATCAACCCTTACATAGCG
>JAAXWV010000091.1 GCA_013334845.1 Candidatus Roizmanbacteria bacterium
CGAGATGCAGGGTTACCTTTTCAATGTGCCGGTAACTGCCTCTGAAGCCGAATATCTGCTGTGTAACAACGCATTTTTAGCCGAACAGGTTTTTCATCATCCATCCAACAGCTTCTCGGTTGCTCTACCATTGGAATAAAAACTGATAATGATCTGGCACTGGTCGAACAGAAGTGTTATCAAATAATTAGCATTGTAAACGTAAAGTACGCTATACCGTTAACATGAGAAGCAACAGGCAAAAAAACTAACCGGAAGTGCTTGGAAAAATATAGGATTCTGTAAATGTTTCATAGTCTTATTACTCGCTTAATTGTTGCCATGATAACACTGCTTATTGGTGGAGTATTTATCTATACATACTTTAATGTAAATCGGCAGCAGGACATTTTGATCAAGACTGCTCGAGAAAACACTGAGCTATTGATGAGCACGGTTGAAAGAAGTATCTTAAACAACATGAATTATGGCAGTTCTCATAATGTCAAAACAATACTGGAATTGTTAGGGCACCACAATCAGCTAATCAATGTGAATATCGTTAATATGCACGGGATTATTCTCCACTCTTCAAACCCATCCAATGTTGGTAGCAAAGTTAATATGGGTATTTGCCAGCTCTCTAATAGCAGCGACAAATATGCCATATTCAGTAATTCAACAGACGGTGAGATCCTTTCAATGGTCAAACCTATCTACAATAATGTTACATGCCACGTCTGCCATGGTAGCAAAGTAAAAGTCATAGCCCTATTAAGAGTCAATTATTCACTGAATTATACAAAAAAACAGATACTTGATTCATCACGCATTTTTATCATTTCCTCTATCGCGATAACTGTTTTTCTGTCGATAATGATCTCGTTAATTCTTTTGATGTTGGTTAAAAAACCGCTTAATAAAATGATCAGCACTATGTCAATAATTGAGCAGGGCAATTTAAACGTTCATATTGAATATGAGCGTAAAGACGAAATCGGTATGTTGATTAACAGCTTTAACTCAATGGTTGATCGACTGAATTTAGCCAGAATGGAACTGGAACAACTTCATTTTGAACAGCTTGAACGAGCAGATCGTTTGTCCTCAATTGGCGAGATGGCGGCCGGAATAGCTCATGAGATCAAAAATCCATTAGCAGGAATCTATGCAGCTGTCAGTGTGATAAAGAACGAAACGCTGACGGACGATGTACGGGCATCGATTCTGGGAGAGGTTCTTGAACAGGTTCAGCGTCTTGACAAAACAACCAATGATCTTCTCTTTTTGGGAAAACCATCTTTGCCGGAACTTGCCTGTGTAGATATTGAAAGTATTTTGAATAAAACTATCAGATTTGCTTCCTTAAACCAAAATGGAGCCCATATTGAGCAGCGACTTGAACTGGAAGGTGGCTTGCCTCCGGTTTACGTAGATAAAAAACAGATTCAGCAGGTATTTTTAAATCTCCTCCTGAATGCTTTTCAGTCTATGTATGCTACTGGCGGAATTTTGCTGGTCAGGACTTCACGCTCCTATCATGATGACAATGAATTTGTCAGGATAGATTTTTCGGATTCCGGGCCTGGTATTCCACCGAAGATACTTGACAGTATTTTCAATCCGTTTTTTACCACAAAAGCTCATGGTACGGGACTTGGCCTCACGATATGTTTAAAACTGGTACGACTTCATAATGGAAACATTAGTGTTGTCAGTGACTCTTCCGGGACTGTTTTTACAGTGGAACTTCCGACTTGTAACCGTGCTAACAGTGAAACAAGCGAGGCAAGCATATGAAAGGTGACAACCTGTTTTTTGTTGATGATGAGTTAAGGTACTGACGGTTGTCTAGACAGAAATATTTTCAATTAAAGTTTGGTCGGGCCCTGTTCGGATATGCCGCCACCCACTACCTTGAGTGTTGGTGGAATCTTATGCGTGGCTGTTACTGATGATAGGAATTAGCACCACAGGTACCACCTATGATGTAAGGAAGCGTGTAATGGGGTACTCGCTTTTACTTTCTCTGGCCCTGCACATCGGTGCAGCGCTTGTTTTTATTGTTGCTGGTGGTGTTAAGACTGGCGTAGAAAAAACCCCTCACTTTATTATTCAAGATGTTGTACTTGGACCTTCGATCAGCGCATCGAATCAATCTACGGTATCCTCATCTTTGGTGCCGTCTTCCGAGGAGACTTCGTCAACACCAATTGCTGAGCAGGAACCGCTTGAGCATATACAGGATCAGTCACCAGATCAGCCGTCGGCAACATCAGGTAATTCAAGCGAGAGTAACATTATGTCCATACCATTGGGATTGGGTATGGCGCATGGTTATTTCAGCGGATTTGCCGATGGCAGATCATTGAGGAATGACGTCCGGGGATATTATTTCGAAATGGTTGAAAAAATCAACCGGGAGTGGTGGAATCAAGCGGCACGGCTTAAGGAACCGATTCGTCAGGACGGCCTCTTTGATGTTCTGCTTCAACGGGATGGGACCATAGTTTCGATACAGATCAAGCAGGGGACCGGCGTGCCTGAGGCTGATCAACTCCTGTTGGAAATCATAAGGAAGGCATCACCTCTTCCGTCTTTGCCATCAACCTATGAACTGGGAATGTTCAGGGCTCCGTTAAGGATCAAAGCACCATCATTTCTATTCCGTCTTGGAAAATAATTAGCAGTCTTTTGGGCAGATAGAAAAATAGTAACGATGGAATTATTGCTGCATCCTAGATACTGGGGTGTAGTATCATGCTTGCGTTTTTTCAATTAACAATGTTACAAACCAGTTGTAATACTTTATTGTTACGACAATTCATGTAAAAAAGGAGACAAAATGAAAATTGTAATAATCTGCTTAGCCCTTAGCTTACTTGCACTAATGCCGGTTAGTGGAATGTGTAAATCAGACAATAAAGAAGCCGGTGCATCAACTGCTGGAGTAATGAGTGGAAGTGATGACTCTTCAGCTGAAACAGGCATAGTTGTAGAGACTATGGATGCGGGCGGTTACACGTATTCCAATTTGAAAAAAAACAATATAACAGGTTGGGTTGCTTCTCCCAGAACATCTGTCAGTGTGGGACAGGAATTGTCTTTCACAGGTTGTATGCCTATGGCTGATTTTCATAGCAAGGCCCTTAATCGTACATTCCCGACGATCAAGTTTTGCAGTGCAATAAAGGGGAACGTTGATGCTGAGCAACTTAAGAAAAAGTCAACTGGAAGCAAAGTCGTTGCACCTACTTCCGATGAAAAGATAGCTATCCAGGCTGCAAAAGGTAAAGATGCTCATACTGTTGTAGATTGTTATGCAAAAAGTACTGAACTTGACAAGAAAGTCGTTGAGGTAAGAGGCAAGGTAATGAAGGTCTCAAACGGGATTATGGGCATGAACTGGGCTCATATACAGGATGGGACTGGCAGCCCCGCTACAAATAATAACAATCTGGTTGTGACTATGAAGGAAGATCCTGAAGTTGGAAGTATTATAACTATTTTGGGGACTCTTGCAAAAAACAAGGATTTTGGTTCCGGCTATAAATATGACGTTATAGTGGAACAGGCAACCATAAAATAGGCCAAATGTTACTAGTCGTGTAATTCCAATTTACCAAACTGAAGGCAAAAGTGAACAGGCACATGTTCATTCACCGTTCCTTGTCATAAATTTTATGACAAGGAACGGTCTGCTTTTTGTCATCAGATGTGCAGTTTGGATTTATATCGTTTAAGTGCCCGTTTTATTGTTTGCGTTGATGTTTAAAAAATCGCAGCAACCCCATTAGGAATATGAATAAGACTATTAAAACTAATCAGTTTACCTTTCAAACTAGATCCCCTATAAATATAATAAAATATAAAATATTAATTTACAGTTTGTTGAATAGGGACGAGTTTACTTTTATTTGCAGTGTGCCAAGCGTTACGAGATCATTACACTTATTAACTTAGGAGGCCAGCCTTGAGTAATGCCAAAATTCTCATTGCAGACGATGAACACCTTATTTCCTCAATGCTGGCTTTGCAGCTAGGAAGAGTAGGGTATGTTGTTGAGACGGCTGCTTCCGGGAAAGAAGCCCTCCAGAAATTTCATGATTTCAAGCCTGATCTGGTGATACTTGATCTCCATCTTCCCGATATATATGGGCTTGAATTGCTTGTTATGATGAGAGAATCTGATGATACTCTACCGGTAGTAATCATAACGGCAAATATTATGGCGGATTCTGCTGTCAACGCCTTTAAACTGGGTGCGGTCAACTTTTTCGGCAAACCGTTTGAAATGGATGTGATTGTGCATGCCGTTGCTAAGTGTTTGAAAGAAAAGCAAATAGATGATGTTGAATCAATCCCTACGGTACGTAGAAATGTAACTACACAAGACCAGATGATCGGCAATTCTCCTAAGATGGTAGAAATTTCCAAGCTGGTTTACGCCTGTGCATCAACTGACGCGAGAACGGTTCTCGTCAGCGGAGAAAGTGGCACGGGCAAAGGATTGGTCGCACAAGCGATTCACCAGTACAGCGCACGTGCCAGTGCGCCATTCATTGCAGTGAATTGCGCGGCTATTCCGGAAAGTCTTATTGAAAACGAACTGTTTGGCCATGACAGAGGCGCATATACTGACGCAGGTAAAAAGCAGAAAGGGATCTTTGAACAAGCAAATGGTGGGACTGTTTTCCTTGATGAAATCGGGGACATGCCTCTTGCTATGCAGACTAAGCTGCTCAATATCTTGGAGACGAAACGATTTCGCCGTCTTGGAGGCGAAGCTGATGTGGAGACTGATGTGCGCATCATTGCTGCAACTAATCAGGATCTTGTCAAAATGGTTGCGGATGGCCGTTTTAGAGGCGACCTGTATTATCGGCTTAACATGATGAATATTTGTGTTCCTGCTTTGCGAAAGCGGCTGGAAGATATCCCGGCGATGGTGCAGTATTTTATTGAGCGCCTGAATGCTGAATATGGCAGGCGTATAAAAAGGGCATCGAGTGAGGCTATGGAAAAGCTGCTTGCCTATTCCTGGCCGGGAAATGTACGCGAACTTCGCAATGTTGTTGAACGTGCGATGATGCTTGAGAAAGGCAACGTGCTGATGCACTTTCATTTGTGCGAGGAATCCAATCAGGCTCGCCTTACCCCCTCACCTGAACCGCAATCGCCCGAACCTACTGTTTTAGCGGCAGAGAAAGGGCATCGTTTTGCTGGATTCCAACTGCCTCCCGAAGGAATATCGTTTGAGGAAGTTGAAAAACAGTTAATTGCTCTTGCCTTGGAGAGCGCCAGTGGTAACCAGTCAAGGGCTGCGAAAATTCTTAAAATGAGCCGTGACACCCTACGTTACCGGATGAAAAAATATGGTATTTCTGAGTTCATGTATCAAGATCTCGATTGTGAACAGAAAGTTGCAGTTCCGGTAAAGTCTAAACCTGAGGGCTATACTGTTTTTAAATGGGCCAGTTGTTGATGTCATAATGTGTCATAGTCACGGTCGAATACACTAAATTTTTAATAATATTCTATATGAAAAATTGTTTCGTCCGCCTCACAATATAAGCGCCTCTGCAAAGAGGCGCTTTTTTTTAAATTGATCGAGGCTCATTTACCATGTATATCAGATGTAGGTAACTGAAAATATATATGAGGATTTAAGGGAGTAGAGAATGAAAAATCTGAATGTTGTTATCTGTCTTTATTTCATTTTACTTGCCGTGGTCGTTGCGCCTGCACGGGGATTTGACGGTTTGGATATTCCTAAGCTCAAACAGATGGCTGAAGAGGGCAATGCGGATGCTCAGTCAAAGCTTGG
>JAAXWV010000092.1 GCA_013334845.1 Candidatus Roizmanbacteria bacterium
ATTGGAAAGCCCGTTGTAATCCTTTCGAATAATGATGGATGTATAGTCGCTCGTTCCAATGAGGCAAAGGCTCTCGGAATTTCCATGGGTGCCCCGCTGTTCAAAATGAAACACTTGATCGCAAAGCATGGTGTGCATGTCTTCTCATCGAACTACGCGCTATATGGTGATCTTTCGCACCGAGTCATGGATGTGATTCGACAGATGGAATGTAATGTGGAAGTGTATTCGATAGATGAGGCGTTCCTGACGCTCCCGATGAATAAAATCTGGAACCGGCTTGAATACATTGCCGAACTTCGAGAGAGAGTGAGAAAACTCGTTGGTATTCCAGTTTCTATCGGTATTGCCACGACAAAAACGCTGGCAAAGATCGCCAATAGGGTTGCGAAGAAGAATCCACAGTATCAAGGTATCTTTGATCTCGTTGGTAACGATCAAATCGATCAGGTTTTGCGGGAGACGGAAGTCGGTGATATTTGGGGAATTGGTCGAAAGCATACTGAAAAGCTGATAGGACGAGGTATTTACACCGCACTTGATCTCAAACGAGCCGATGAATCGTGGATAAGGAAGCAGTTGACCGTTGTCGGTGCGCGAACTCAGATGGAACTGAACGAGATCCCGTGCATCTCACTTGAGAAGGCCCCACCATGTCCTAAGTCAATTATCACATCTAGAAGCTTTGGACATCCAATTGCGGATATCGAGAATCTTCGAGAAGCGGTCATCAGTTACGTTTCAATGGCTGCCGAGAAGCTCCGAAAACAAACCGTCGAAGCAGATAGTCTGAACTTATATATCACCACCGGACCCTTTGATGAGCAATCGAACTATTCAAACAATCTGACAATCAGTCTACCAAGACCGACTTCATCCACGCCGGATCTCATCGAAGCAGCATTGCGATGTCTCAAATCTATATACCGACCTGGTTATCGTTATCGAAAGGCGGGTATCATGCTTGCCGGTATCGTCAAACAGGGATATAAGCAACAGGATTTATTCTCGCCGACCATTCCAGTGAAAGAAGACAAGCCACTCATGGCGGCATTGGATAAAATCAACGACAAATGGGGGCGGAGTACTATTCAATATGGAATGACGGAAGATGAGGATAAGCCTTGGTCGATGCAGCAAACGCGTAAGTCACCGGCCTACACGACCAATTGGAGTGAGTTGCCGGTGGTGAAGGCTACCACCTGAATACTCGAACTGATAAAGATCTAGAGACTTTCGACCATTATTTATGGAGAATGACATGAGGAGGCAGAGGAGAATTCTTGCTTCCCAAGCAACAACTTGTACTTTTGCTGGCCGTTAAACAGTCCCCTTTAAAATAAAGCTGTAGAGTTTCCGGCTGGTAGCGTCTACTTCCTTTTGCAAGGCAAGGTTGTCGTGGTGGATTAATGGGCCATCTATCCCAAACACACACTGAAAGATAATTTCTTCGCCATTCCAAGGCTCCTCAGGTTCATCCCATTCATACTTGAATACCTGGTTGATGATATATCCACCTATGGCATGGCACGCATTTTTGTGCCGGTTCATCGTTGATTTGGATGCACCTTTCTTGTGTAAAGCAGTTAGGTATTTTTCAAAAACTGGCAGCAGCTCTTTGGCAAGCAGTTCATCACCATCAACAATATGCCAGCTCTTATCCCAACCTTCAGTGAACATTGAGTTACTTAGCTTTCCCGTCATTTACAGCTTCACGAAGTTCTTTACCCACCTTGAAGAAAGGGAGCTTTTTCGGCTTCACCTTGACTATCTCGTGGGTTTTAGGATTTCTGCCGTCGTAGGACTGGTATTCCCTCACAGTAAAACTGCCAAAACCACGAATTTCAACATTACCGCCGATAACCAAAGTCTCTGTCATGGCATCCAACACTGTAACGACAATTGCTTCAGCTGTTTTGATAGGAAGATTTTGGTCCAATGCGAGTGCGTCTATCAGGTCTGATTTGTTCATGGTGTTCCCTTTGATGAGGTTGCTGTTCACGATTTATTCATATCTGATTGATAGAAAATCACCAACGATTTTATTGTGAAAAGAAGCCATCGCAAAAAAATAAGTGAGGTTAAATACGCGCATTTTACCGGTTACGAGGTTGTTTCAAAGGTGGTGACGTCGGTATGTCTCGGGGAGTGTTGAGGGCAAGGTGTCAAATTGGCATATTTTTCACTTTTGATCATCGATGGCTGGGGAGCTACTTATTGTTAGATTTTTTATCCGAACTCAATAAATGACACACCAAAACCATTGAAATTCATTGAAACAATGCCTTGTGGCTGCTACTGTCTGTGGATTGTGGAATATCAGCTATCTATTATCCTGAAAGGGGAACAACGGACAACACGATGAATTGGCTTGATAAAATTCCCTATCCTCTGCTTATAGTTTTGTCGTTGACACTAGGGCTTGCTCCTTTCACTCCGATACCACATCTTGCAGAGAAGATGAAAATGTTGCTAGCTGGTGAACTGGTAAGACCAGTGGATATCTTTGACCTGTTAATGCATGCAAGCCCAGTAGTGCTTCTGATCGTGAAAGCTGGTCGGGCGCTAGGCTCGAACCGGAGAGGGTAATTGCTGAAAATATCGAATTGATGTCAGGTTATCCTCTATTTGCTGTTTCCTTTTCAGGTTCAACTATTTTGGAATTATGTTTACTTTGGGAAATGTAATTTTTGTTTTGTAACTATCTGGTCATTGTCGATGATCACCAAGAATAATTTTTTGTTATCTGCTTTTCAGGTTAGTTTTTTTTAACTTAGGTGTTTACTTGATGTGCTAATACTGCTTAATCGCAATGATACTATTGAGTATTGAGTTACATCTGCAGTCAAAAGTCTCATAAACTGATGCTTGACAAGAAATCATGACGTAAATATTAGGAGAGACAGTACTCCCATGAGATGCCAAGCAACGGGCAAGAGGAATAAAATTCCTGGAAGATGATTACCCCTATTCTTAAATGGCCTGGTGGCAAGCGTTGGCTGATTAGCTCAGGACAGCTACCCAAAATATCACAGTACACCAAATACATAGAGCCATTTTTAGGTGGAGCTGCGATATTTTTTTATCTTAAGCCTGAAAATGCGATTTTGACTGATGTCAACAAGGAGTTAATAGAAACTTATCAGGCTATTGTGGAAGATTACGTATCTCTTGAAGCTCTTTTGCGAGATCATCATAGGAATCATTGTACTGATTATTACTACAAGATGAGACAATTTTCCCCTAAGGATCGGATCTCAATTGCGGCTAGATTCATCTATCTCAACAGAACATGTTGGAATGGTTTATATAGGGTGAACAAAAAGGGACAATTTAATGTCCCTATTGGTACTCGTACTTCAATACTTCGAGATACTGATAATTTCGAATTATTATCAGTGATTTTGAAATCAGCAAAGATATATTATTCTGACTTTGAGCAAACCATAGATCTCTCCGACGAAGGCGATTTATTGTTTGTCGACCCTCCATATACAGTAAAGCATAATCATAATAATTTTCTTAAATATAATGAAAATATATTTAGTTGGCAGGACCAAAATCGGCTAAAAACCTGTCTACTTAGAGCTAAAAATCGGGGTGTGCAAATAATAATGACAAATGCAGATCATGAGTGCATAAGAGAATTATATAAGGAAATTGGAAATTGTTTCATTGTAACTAGGATGAGTTCACTTTCATCGAAATCTGACAATAGAAAAAGTATTACAGAATCTGTTTTTACTGCTAATTTTAAGTTGAATTGATTGATATAAATATGGGACATTTTCTGGACATAGCATACAGAGTGCTTTCAACTGTAAAACGACCTTTGTCTGCAATTGAAATAACAGAATATGGGTTAAAAAGTGGCTGGCTAAAATCGAATGGCCAATCTCCTTCGCAGACAATGAAGTCCAAACTATCCACAGACATACTTAAGAAGAAGAGTGATTCTTTGTTTATGCGTACAGAGCAGGGTAAATTTGCTCTTAGAGCCAATAAAAACAATGAGAAAAATGAATATATTGCAGACAGGTTTCAGAAAGCAATTCTTAATGAGGATATTGCAGTATTTCCGGTATCATCTTTGAAAAAATATATACCAGGACCAGGATTCTACACTAAGCCACTAGTTAATGGTAAAGAACTGCTTATCGAATGTACTTCAATGTCTAGAGTTGAAGCCGAAAAGGATTTTAATTTCATACAATTAGTATCAGTTTTTTTAGTAAGATTTGGCCCAAAATATTTAACCTACAAACGTACAAAAAGATTGCCAGAGAATCGATTACACGGATTTTATTCTATAGGTTTTGGAGGGCATATTAATATTAAGGAAATCCGAACGTTATTCAATGTTTTTGATCCTGCAAACTCAGGAATTCTTATACGCGAATTGATGGAAGAACTGAGGCTCGATTCTTACAGAGCAGAGTCCACCGTTTATAAAGGTTTGTTGTTCGATGATAGCAAAGAAATAAGCAGTCAGCACTTAGGGATTGTTTATGATGTCTTTCTTGATTCAGATAAATATGAGATTGGTGAAAGGGGTTTTCTTGTTGATCCAAAATTTGAAAGTATTGAAGAAATGTCAAATCGAATTGATGAATTTGAAAACTGGTCGGCAATAATGATAAATTTCGAGAAGAAAAATCTTAACTATTCGACAAACATAATATGATAGATTTTTTAACAAATCCTTGGGTTATTGGCATCGCGCTCATTTTAATTCAATTTCTATTTGCTAGGTCCATATCGTATATCGAAAAAAGGTCAAAAACTAAAGATCCACGAAGAAACACTGTTTTCTTTTTCTCTTTTTGTTTTGTTTGGATATTTTGTATATCTATTAATGGATATATATTTTATTCCCAAAAAAATATATATATTCCGCTGCTTATAGTTATTGTTATATCAATTATATTTTGTTATTCAATTTGGAAAATCGTAAACCAATTCTGGAAAATGGGTATCATTGGCTCTGACGCACATACTATCGAAGGCATAAATTACGAAAATTCACTTAAATTATGTCAGTCACAGTTGGCGTTTCATGGAATAGGTGCATCCAAATTAACTACTTGCCCAGAATTCGAGAACGCTCTTGTGCGATGCAAGCAAGGGAAGCCTATTAGATTTCTATTATTAAATCCAGAGGATGCCACATTGATCTCTGCAGCAAAAAGAGCTCAACAAAATAGTGACAGTTACCATGAACGCGTTGTAAAATCATTACGTACAATAAAAGAACTGAAGGAAAAGAGAGATTTTGATATTCATGTAAGATTTTATTCTGGCAAACCGATATTTCGATTAATGTTTGTTGATGATACTCTATGTCTTTTGAGTGGTTATACCCAACTTGGAGTTGATGACGGTTCAAAGTTACCTCAAGTACATCTCCGTAATAGCTCTGAATATAATCATACAAATTCCTTATATAGTTCGTTCGAACATTACTTTGAAGCACTTTGGACAAAATCAACAGAATGGGACTTTCTTCGATACTTAAATTGAAATTAATTTGTCAAAAAAATGGAAAAACAAAATTTTCCCGTCGCTTCCGTGCATGGTCGGTTTCAACCATTACATAATCAACATTTGGAGTATATACTTGAAGCGAAACGTCTTTGTCATTTTTTGTGGATAGGTATCACACAATACAATATACGTGAGTTGCTTGAAATTTCCACCAAACCTCAAAGATCAATCCCGTTAAACAATCCACTAACATATTTTGAAAGAATCCAAATAATTAAAGCGTCCTTAGTCGAAAACAAAAT
>JAAXWV010000093.1 GCA_013334845.1 Candidatus Roizmanbacteria bacterium
CTCATATATGTTTTTAAACAAAACCTCTCGAAATATCAATAGATTATTTAGGCATGATTAGAAAAAAGTGAAAAGGAGGCTAAAGAGGACTAAACTGTTACCGTTAACATAAAAGGATAAAATATATCCGTCCCCTTTTTCGTGCGTAAGGCCTATTTTTGCCATATATTTATCTTATTTTCTCAGTAAAACAATAAGATCTCTTGGCCCGACCCCGGATTCCGAACCAGCATAGCTATGTCCAAATCCGTCCAAAATCGAACGCTCGGAATTTTTACAATGCCCCAAGGTTCTAGGTAATGGATGTTGAGTAAGTTTAAAATCAAAGACCTAACTCTAACCGTTTCATAAACTGTATTTCATTTACTACTCAGCATCCTCAGAATATCTAGGGCTTTTGAACAGGTGTAGTATAAATAGGGTTCCAGAATGCAAAGCCTTTCGAGCATCGCCTTAATTCTCTTGATAGCATCCTCGCTGATTGGCAGGTAAACCAACTCCGTGGACCATTGCCCTATATATTCCGCCCTGCCATCTTTTTCGTCAAAGGCTGCTCCCGCCACAACACCTATTGCCAGATAGTTTTCGGGCTCAGAGTTCACGTCAATATAGTCCCGATATAGTCGGCTTAAAATCATCACCGATGTAGCAAGCTTTCGACTTCTGGTCATACAGGCAACCTGTGCCAATCCGTTCAACACCTGGTAGACAGAATCCTTGTCGTTAACCGCCGCCAACTTGTGCTGTGCGATTTCCAGTAGGGAAACTGCACGTTCCAAATATTCATCATCAATTTTCCAGAAGGGTGCTGAATTCATCAAAACACGGTAGGACTCAAGTGAAGCTTCGTCGTTGATATGTGTAGCAAGCAAATTCGAGATCTCATCCGGCACAACCGCTGGCGTAGAGTTTCCTTCCAACGGCCCAGGTAAGAAAGAATGTAAATTTAGTCGCGAACCAGACAGAAGTTCCTTTTGAAAATATTCAACCAATTCGCACTTATCTGCCTCCTGGCATGCGTTATTTACCCGCCCATAAAGCTCATTAATGAATTGCTCTGCGGTTAAGTACGTTGGCAGCCATCTTGGCTCTTCCATAAGATCGACAAAGCCCTGGCAGAAAAAATAAAGTCCTCTTTGCTGAGAAGCCCACTGCTCTACTTTGTCAAAAGCAACGCCCTCTTCCAGCCCCACTTTAACTATTAACGCCGACTGGGCAAATGAAGCAAGGCGTCTGTAGAATGGTGGCATTCCCCTAAATATCTGCAATCGCGCCAGTTCTCCATCAACAAAAACTGCCATAGAGCAAAACAAGCGTAGGTTTTCTAATGTTTTTGCAGAAGATATGCACTCAAAAAGCGTCTTAAGAATCGTGGCTGATGAATCCGCGAATTTCAGTATACCTATTTCGAGGCATGATATTAAAAGTATCGGATGGCAGGTTTCGATTGCCCGGTTTGCTATTGACTGATACGAAGCCTCGTCAACAAGCCCATTGAATATTACTGCAGATATAGACCTGTGACTGCACATCAACAGGTCATTCACACCCACTTCATTCTCTATTCGGTTATCAAAATACTGTTTAAGCTCGACCTTACAGTACTCATCAATATTTTTACTCTCGCAATATTTCCCCACAAACCTTTCGTAATAGCGAATATCATTTGGAACTAGAGTAGAAACTTTATTTGACGAGCCTTGAAACTCCTGCCGCAATAAGGCTTCAATGTGGCTTGGTGAACGATCCAAATCAAGCAACACATCTGATACATTATCATCACTAACCGCTGGTACAGAAAGAACTGCACTCCAACGTTCCAGCTCCTCTATTGAAAACCATCCTTTCTTTGCTTCCGTCTTAAATATGCTTAACCGCCTGTCCCCATCAACACAAAGTGGCCAAAAACTATCATTAATTATCCGCACATCACCTTTGGTTAAAGAAAAGGTTGGACGTTCGCTAGAAAGATTGCGTAGAGACCAATGGTTACCATTCACATCCTCCAGAAAATATTCTTCCTCGGAATTTTCAAAAGCACAGCGAATAGTCTTAAAGATAACGCTTCTTGAAAAGGCTATATCTTTATCACCAAAACTAACCGTGCCATCTGTCGCAAGAGACAACTCTTCCAACAACTTAGAATCAGATAATAGTTCCGCCCTTACCAGGCCGGGGAATAAATTGATAATATGGGAGGCCATATATGCACGCATCGAATCAGAGTTAGCCATCCAACTCTTCCTCCAGCATCGATTGTTGAGAAATGCTTTTAACCTGCTGCTTCATAGTATCAACCACATTCTTAAAGCTCCATGGATCGAAATCCTTTAGCGGCCCCAGAACAAACTCATCCAACCATGCTTTGTAGTCTTTCTTTTTCTCATTAGATAAAGACTCCGGCGCAATCAACATGGAATCAACCCTTAACACTTCGCCCAAATAGGCCATTCCTCCATCACCTCTTATTTGGTGAGCTTGAGCCCACTCACGATAACTAATGAGCTCATAAAGCCAGCAAGATCTGGCGCGGCTTAGCTCGATGGGAATACCATCCGACCACTGAACCCTTATGGCTTGCGCAATCGTTTTCATAGTCTCATGTAGCCACTGGGCATCTCTTGGGAGCTGAACCAAACCACTAATCCTGATCAGAAGCAGATTTTCTCTTATCTGTCTTAGCTGTTTAGTTGGCTTAAACTCACCGTCTGCTATAACCGAGTGATTTAGGTGATATTCAAGCTCTTCAGCAGAGATGCTAACAAACTCAAATCCAAACTCCCGAAGGGATGTTCTGGCATCCAGCTTCTGTTCTTGAGAAATAAATCCTTTATGATGTAACGTCTCGACAAAATCTAATGATGTAAAAATTGGCACCGTTCTTTCATCAAATGTAATATTTCGATGTTTGTTCATAAATCGATCATCTATCAAGGCTGCTTCGCATACTTTAAGCGTTTCAAAAAGTTCTTCTGTTGGCGTCGCATAATTATTCTTAGAAGCAGCTACTTGCTCTCGATTTAGCGGCATTTCAGCAAGGATCACGTTTCCAGATGTAAGCCCACTAGAAAATACCTTCCTGATATTTTCTATTTTCGAATCAGCCTGCTCGATGATTGAATCGTAGTTTATCAGCGACCTATACCTATCACGCGTTCCCTTAAATACATACACTTCAAATCCGGCATCACTGAGCTTGTCGAGCATTTCAACGGTCATCAAATAAGTAATTGACAGTGAATCGAGATATAATCTCGCACCACTTGCCACATCAAGATCGGCAGGCCATTCTTTCTCGTGTTGGCGCAGGTAATTTAAGGCTTTAACACACTGAGCTTCTGTGATTACGGCCAGACCCTCGAGCTTTCTGATTAATTGTGAACATGAAATCAGGCTGTGATGAAATGACGAAAGGTCAACTTCCTCCTCTCTGAAAGAGCCACCGACCTTATACACAGGCCAGGAACAAACCACCAATGCCTGCGACTCATTTGTAGGACTCGCATGAGCCTCCTCAAGCATATATGCAAGCTCATCACCAACATCTAACGCCAGCTCCGGATTGTTGATCTTTTTAGGATGAAAAACTGAAATTCTGCCGTCAGATACCAGTCGCTCAAAATATTTTGCCTTTTCAATCTGACTCGGCTGGTGAAAAGCTACTTTCTGCTTCTCTTCAAACAACCAGCGCATGAACGAGTGAGGGATAACAATGCTTTCGAAGCAATCAAACAGATGAGTTAGTAGTCCTATATTCTCCATAACTAGGGAACTGGTGGAATCGATAGCAATCGTCTCACTAGCAATAATTTGATCCGACCTAGCACCATGAAATATCGGGACTAAATTCTTCCGCCGTATATCTTTCGCTTTTTTGTTTTCCAGGGGCTGGATCAGATAAAAATCTGACATAGTTCTATTCAATAGCTCCGCCACTGTGAAAATCGGGGCATCACCATCAAAATAGGCCTTATAAACCCTTTCGTTTTTATCCCTGGCCTCAGACATCATCTCTTTTAAGTCTTCTAATGACGCCCTATGCAAGGGGCCATCATCATTGGAAAGAACCATTGCCTTATTGAGCCATTCGGATGTTTCCTGATTGTCCTCCCAGCCCATCGTAGTCGCTGTGAAGTACGATGCCGCCAGCACCTGAGGATCATCCGGATATTTGCCTGTACAGAACTCTAGTATTTGCCTTGTTCGCCCAGGGGAGACTGCTTTAGCTAACTGGGCAGCTTGTAAAAGTTCATTGGCTGTCAGCTCTTCCCGACTATTCCAACTGTCTTCCACAAAAATGCTGAGTGATTCCCAGTCACCACCAAATATAGACAGATTGATTTCAAGCGTTTTAAGGTAAGGTTGTTGCGAATTAGACTGTTTCAACAATGCAATCTTTTCATGAGCGCCACTTAAGTCTCCCTTTCTAAATAGAGACCAAGCCCAATGGGCTTGTAGCCCCTCGCTTCTCTTTACGATATCCATCCTATCTGACAGAAATTGATGAAGCTCAGAAAATTTTCCAAGCGAAGAGGCGGCATTACAAACTCTGATAGCATCAGATTCCTGGCCAGTACGTTCAAAAAGCTCCCGGCAATATGAATAATATCTATCTCCAAGGTTTTCTCTTTCCAGTAAATTAACCAAATGAGAAAGGTCATTTGTAGCTTCACTTTGTTGATATTGGCTTATGGCAAATGCAACTGGATCTTTACCCTTAGCTGACTCAATGATATGTTGAAGATTCCTTACTTCAGCTTCAAGCGCTCCCGAACCCTCTATCTTTTGTAAGAGCAGTTCTGCATCATCCACCAACCCTGACCGCGCCAATGCCTCTATTTCAAGCATGCCAACAGCAACTGGATTAACGGCTTTTTCCAATTGATGTCTGTGGCTGGCAATATATTCCACCACTGCCGGGAATGACTTTTTCGTCTGTGCTAATACAAACCTGGCTAAACCAAGAATTGGATCATTATCATGGCTTAGCGCTGTCTGTCTATTAACCTCATTTTCAATAGACTCAGAATCGAAATCAATTCCAAACGCAAATGCTAATGGTAGATACTCAAGCGTTTTTTGAGTGTAACTAATGAAGTAACTCTGAAGCTGTGCGTTTGCCTGTTCTCGTGTTTCACTGTTTCTTAGCTCTAACCACAGCACATAGTTATCCGCTATATTCGCTACATCTTCAGCACCGAGCTGCCTTGCAAGATCCGAGCAAATTTTAAATAGCTCGACAGCGCGATTTCTAAGCACTATAGATTCAGAATCATCTGCCAGTGGAAACCTATCTGCTGCGAAGGGAATATAAGTCAACACACTACCACGAAGCTCAACAGCCTTAATTGCGTTTACCAAGAACGTAAATGCAGAGAGTTGTGCAAGAGCTGGTGAAATTGACAAAGATTCGTTGTCTATCGCCTGAACAATATTTAAAGCCTTTTCCCATTGATACTCTGATAGCAATGCAGAAACTAAAGCGATCTTTCCATCGTTATCTAACTCTTGAATATCTATTCCTGCACTTTCAAACCAGCCCAAAGCAGCTTCGTTTCCCTCCACTGTTTTTTTAATCATGAAGAAGGCGGCATAATTTGATGAGCTACTTGCCTTAAGCAATCCAGAGGCCGCACCCACATTGTTCGATCCAATAGCATCAATAAAGGCTTGTGCTATTCCCGCCTCCTCCGTTTGGCACAGTTTTTTAGAGCTTGATAACCATTTCTTCGCCAGCTC
>JAAXWV010000094.1 GCA_013334845.1 Candidatus Roizmanbacteria bacterium
GCAAGCAGAATAAGGGCGTTCAGTACGGTTTGTGCCGCATGCGTTCCCTTGCTGCTGATGGCTTCAAGGTCTTGGCGCTCTTCCTGAGTCAGGGTCACATTGTATCGCTTCATAATCGCTCCTTGTTGGGGTTGATAATGAAGATAATATAAGATTATTATGCGACACTATTAGTTTGACATGACACTAGTCCATTACGTCGTTTCATTTTTTATTGCTGGAAGTTGAATGATGCCACATTCCTCAGCCACCCCAATCATGATGTAAAATGTTTTTTCATCAATTTCGCGATTATAAGCACCTCTGTATATTTTTTTAAGAAAGTCCATAAACCAAAACACAAAATAGATAGAAACATAAGCATGTCTATCGTAACAAGCCAATGCATCAATATTATATGTCGGATGCAAGCTTGGCCCAACTCTACCATCATCAAATGTATTAATGGTCAAAAGCTCTCCGACATTAGGAGTCGCAAAATGTGCAATCTCCGAAAGATTCGGATAAAGTTTCTTACCACTCTCACCAAATAGGTTTATAACATTAGGAGTTTTCTTCAACAGTTTTAATAATGGTTTTTTATCTATTTCATGCAACCTTGTCAAAGCCTCTAATTGTTTTCTTATTAATGTAAACGCCTCAATTAAGTCACCATTTAAAATCATCTCATTAACAATAAAATGCGTTCTCACAAACGAAGCGCTTAAACTAATTTGATAAGAGATTTTATCAGTAGTGTTATCAAATTTATTGAGCAATTGTCTTGAAGTTCTAACAATTATTCCGTCGAGCGTCATTCTAAAAACATTGTACTTTTCGGGTTCTTTTTTTCGGTATATCTCTCTTGCTTTTGCTCTAGCTCTTTCAGATTCTGCCTGAAAATCACAAGCCGACGACAGCAATTCTTCTATATTTTTCTTATGGTCAATACTATTTTTATTATCTTCCATTGCCCATTTTTTTTATCAGTTCGCTTTACAGAAAATCTTGATTAGTAGCCTCCATTGACATTGCATCTAACTTGCTTAACTGCGCGACTCTACTGCGCATCACTTCCCATATCGAACCAATAAGAGCAAAAAGTAGCTCGTTCAACAAATCCAGAATAAATATATCACCACCTATTCATTAAAATATTTACCATCTATCAAACTGATCTTTTCAGCTCGCTCTCTTCGTCAAGTCTATTCCAATCACCTTGATGTCGTCAACATTTGAAAATTTCGGAGAAATCTGCGTCCAGTACTCCTGAAGAGCACCTGCTAATCCTTCAAAGTCCACACGATTAGCGCTACAGGGAACTTCCCACTGAGACTTCTCACCTCTATACACTAGCACAAAGAGACCTCGACCTGAACGACTGTCTCGCAAATAGTCGCCGCAAAGCTGATTTTCAAGGCGCTCGAACAGTTGTGGACCAGTCCAATTATCGGCGAGCTTTAGCTCAACAGGAACCGGCCCATCGAAACCGGTTCCAAGAAATCTCAAGTCAGGCTTTTTGGCGTCGGCAAGTTCCTCTTCCTGTGGAATGGAATATCGACCTTGTGCTTTATCGCGCAGCTCCTTCCCGATGTACTTTCGAATATCGGTTTCTTGCTTAATTTGCTTCAGGATACTCGCAATGCTGCTGTCTCCATGTTCCAAATCGTACTTGAGATCGAGAAGCCGCAAGGTGGCAAGTTCTGCCAATTCTCTGTGATTGCTGGGTGTACGCTCCAGATTTTTATAAAAATCCCTTACTTGCGAGGGCGACCAAGCTTCATTATCCCCGTCCTGTTCAGCCCTTGTCTTTGCATAAAACATCATCCATGGTCGAATGGCATCGTCAGGGTGCTTATTTGCAATCTCAATCAAGGCCATAAACGACTCTTTTCCAGGAATTTTGTTCAATATGTTAAACAGACTATTCCGCGCATCCTGTGCATCGTCACGCAATCCTGGCGAATATGCTTCTGTGCCGGCATGTACTATATCATCTTGACTCCGGATATACTCGTGCATAAGAAGATAGAGTGATTTCAGGTGTTCCGGAGTTTTAAATGCTTCTCGTGTAGATGGTTCATCACCTCTACGTTCAGCGCTATGACTGATAAATAGATGAGTCACAAAAGTCATTGCGAAAAAAGTTTGCTCTTCCTGGTCCGCTATTGCTCCAATTCGAGCCTTGAGAGCTGCAATTGCTTTTTCAGGAGCAACGCTAATCCATATGGCAAACCAGTGTGCCAGATGAGCAGGCTCGTCAATATCGTGACATTTCCGTGATGCCAGTGTTTCAATCAGTTCATCCGATAAGGTTGATCCCTGAAGAATTTTCAGCAGCTTATCCAAGTTGGATAAGTTCTTCGGCTCCGATGTTTCAAGGAAGTTGTAGATGCTTTGCGCAAGTTCCCACTGACCATACCGAGAGACTTTATCTATGAAGTAATGCGTATCAGACTCAGTCCTCTCTATCGATAGTTCATATCTTATTTCTTGTATGAGAAAGTCGCAAACAATCTTTTGGCACATCTCATAAAGCTTGGGAAACCATGTAGGGAAACCATTTAACTCAAAGGAAGCATACTTGCAAGCAAGTTTAACTTCTGCAGTATTCATGTACTTCGGCCAACCATTCACTTCTACGGCCTCGATTTCAAGGCCTGTAAGGCCAATAATTACAGCCCAAGGCGTTTCGTTGATAGGAGCACCTTCCGATCTTATCTTTGGATCGTTGTTTCGCCAAAAAGAGACGGTGCCATCTCTATAGAAGTGCGCTACTTCCTCTCCATACTCTGGGATCAGCGTTTTCCAGTTATATTCAGTCCACCGATTCGTTGTATTTATCTTCCGAGCCTGACAGAACAAATACCATAAGGAGTTTGTGATTGTACCAGGCTTATCGCGAAGTTCCGCTCTAACTTCGTCAAGATTATCATTGAGGAATTTTTTCCAGTCTAAGTGGATGTGTTCTTGTTTCTTTCGTTGGGCTTCGGCAAGTCTCTTCCATTTGGCATTCTGCTGATTTATGCGGCGCAATTCAATACTTTGAGCTGGCGGCCTCAAATAGTTTCTTAAACACTCAGACAACTCATCGTTGCCTTTCACCAATTTCTTCAGACGTAGACGCCATGCTTTCGGTCGATTAGCCGCTTTATAAAGATGAAACGCTAGCGACAAGGCGACCAATTTGTCATCCAAAAATGTTTGACGAGAAATTTCCCCTGTTACATAATCAAAATCAGAAATCTCAAACTTCCATAATACCCTCCAAACCCCAGCCGCCCAAAAGTCAGTCAGCCGCTCGCGCTTCTGTTTGTCAAGGGCCTCCCTCGATTTTTGCACTTCAAACCAAAACAACGCCCGGTTCAGCTCAGGCCATGCGGAAACGAGCTTTGAAAATTCGGTTTTAACTTCAGGCAGGTCATTACTGCCGTGCCCACGTATAGCTGAGCATTTGCGCAATATTGCGAGTGCATCTGGTTCGAGCGAAGCAGGATGACGAATCAGAATCAGTCGTTCAACAGCTTTACATACAGGAATTATCAACCACTGAAATTTTTCTGATACTTCGCAATACTGGGCAATTATGGGAGGAAAATCAAGTAAACTGTTCAAGCCATTAACAAGCCATGAAAGCAGCTCAATGTCTGCGATGGCAACAAATTTGGTTATGGCATCCGTTAGATGATCTTCTAAAAAAAGCACTTTCGTTTCACTTTTTTCCAGGCACGCCAAAAGCCAACGCGATGTAAGCTCTGTCGGCTGAAGATCCTTGAGAAGTTCGGCTAACCACTCCCGGTTAAGTTCAGCTGCTTCTGTCAGGAAGCTCTGGCGAACATACTCTTGATCATTCTTAGAACCGATAGCACTAACTGCATTGAATGCAGATAGTCGGGCGTACTTTTCAGCATTAGGCATCAGAGCAACCTTCATAGCTTCAGGTAATGCCTCCGTAAGCTCTCCGAGCCATACCATGCGAAGTAAGTATTCCGTTAGACTATTGTTGTCTGCATATTGCCGAATCAACTCACGAATCTCGTCGGTCAGATCTGGTTTGGCAAAACGCTGAACTGCTTCAAAGCTTCGTGCCGAGCGGCCAGTAACACCATCAGACATTAGCTTGCATACTTCACGTAGTATTTGACGACGAACCTCTACCGGCAACCGAACAGGGTCGCCTCCTTCAAAAATAATTTCTGGTGCAACTTTGCGGACTCGTTCTAAGATCTTCCCATCCATAATGGCTAGCCAAGGCAAAATTGGACGCAATGTAGGTACTACAATGTCCATGCCATATTGATTGCGGAAGAATAGGGACTCAATATTCCGACGAGACGTTTCCCTTTTGAGTAATTCAGCGAACCACTCGGCGGTCAGATACTCCCGTACCGAACGATGGTGGAAACGAACTGTACCATAAATCGCCACATCGAATATGGGGCGAGACAGCAAAGTTAACTGCTCATTGTTATCCCAATCGGAAAGTATGGATTGTACAGCAATCCCTTTTGTATTATCTAATCCATCGGGAACCCTGATTGTCGGATTATGAGTTAAAGTAGTCGCTGCTGCCAAAAGCCTTGCACCTTGACGAGCTTGATCTGCTGAAAGTTGATATACATCAGCACGCCCTTGGTCACGCTCAGCCAATCTTCGATTGATGCTGTTTTGTATGATCTCAAGGCGCGTTCCAATCCGACCGTTATCTATCCAAAATTCGGTCAGCTCCTCCAAATCCTGAGGACGTGATGTGTACCACTTGGCGTCTGCGCGCTCCACTGCATCGAGAAACACTTTGCTTTTCTCAATCCCTCTAGCCTCGACAAATAACGCAATCTGATCAGATGAAAGGTCATTTAGCGAAACAATTCTGAAAGTCGGTTTATCTCTATCTTGAAGATCTGTTGTTATATGCAGGCTTCCTTCAGGACCCACATCCTCAGCTTGCGGATCACTGTTCGATATAGCGGCAATTGGATAAGGCAGTTTCGCTTCACACAAGTTGAGATCAGTCTTAGGCCGCCATGCTGACATTCGACTGGTTATGTAAATATGTGTACGATCTAAAACCGCACTGATTTGCCTGCTTAAATTACGGATAGCAAGCTCAAAGTCACCGGGGTGTCGAAGACGTGCTTCGTCAACCGAATCCAAAAAAAGCCATCCATGATCACTTGATGTCCGCCATTCTTCAAACGCTTCGTAGGTTCCAACCTCAAAAGCATCCTCAAAATCTGTATGAATATGTTCCAGCCGAAGAAAAAAAGCAGACTTTCCCTGATCTCTAAGCTTACACGCGACGTGACTGATTTCGGCAGTTTTGCCTGATCCTGCCTCAGACAAAATGACAATTCGGTACTCGTTGATGAGGTTAGACCAGTTAAGGATTTCTCCGAAAACTGCCTGACTGATATCGACATCATCGTTTTTATTGACTTCTTTTGATATCTCATGGAATGTCCTGTTAAGCTCGATAAAATCGTAGCTTGAGTCAAAGGTGTCCATCGAATCCATTTTTTATTGCGCCAACTATTTTGAGATGGCAGTTAAGTGGAAAACTCGGGGACGTTGTTGATTAAAACAAATACCGAACAGCGAATTCGATACCTCCGAGAGATCAAGAATATGGCGCTCTACCATCACATTCAGAGCTGACGTACGTCCACCAGTTTTGCATGGACACGACCAACATCGAGAGAAGAATCGTTTAAAGTTAAATAAGACTCCCCATACTTCAAAAACACATTACCGCCAGTCAA
>JAAXWV010000095.1 GCA_013334845.1 Candidatus Roizmanbacteria bacterium
CGCCTCTACATATTCCCGAACACCTTTATCCCAAAGAAGCCTGGCAATCATAAGAAAAACAAGCCCATCACCGCTATGGTCAACAGAACCATATTCAATGGCATTAAAATGTTCCAGATTGATGCCTGAGCCGGGAAGAAGGTCGCTCTGCGATCTTTTTACCAGCCCTTTTTCAAGGAACAGAGTACGGTCGTCATCATTCTGAAAAAATACACGTGTGGAACGTCTCAATCCTGCACGATAAAGCAAACTGACCAGCGCGGCCATCCAGCCGCCGCGAATAAAGGCCGTTCCCAGTCCGGATATATTGTTTATTGTAGATACTCCTGTAATTTGAGCTGCTAGTGAAGCATAGACGTTTGGCTTGACGGTATAAGCAAGCACGACATCCGGTTTTTCACGAAGAAATATCTTCAGAAAACCGAGCATAAGCTGAAAATCATGAACCGGATGTGTCCCCTTATTATCCATGGCCAAAGAGATATAACGACATCCGAGACGTTCAAGCTGTTCCCCATACCCATCCTCGGGAGCAAGCGCAATAACATCAAAACCACTTGCGACAAGCTTTAAAATCAACCCACTTCGAAAATTCACAAGATTCCAAGTGGTATTGGCAGTAATAATAATCTTCTGTACGCTTCTATCAATCAATTCAACCCCTTTTTACAGAAAGAGATAAGCAAGCCTGGGACTCAATGCGACAATACTCGATTCGATCCATGTACCTTTCGCCAATTGTACCCAGTGTCTAATCTCTGGTGGTCGATCAGCAAGCATTTTGGGCACTTCTGTAGCAGAGATTCGAGTAACAAGATTTGTGTCACTATTATATACATAGATCTTCTTGTTCAAAAAATATTTCCCCCCAAGCTTTGAATCAATCAGAATACCATTATCAAAATAGATATACGGTACTAATGCAATAATATCGTTGCTTTTTACCTGATAGTGGAAAATCGTATTTACTACCCATGGCATACTAAAAAACTCAATATGTGAAAACGGGCCAAGCTTACTGTAGATGTTCCCGGTAACCAAAAGTGTGCTTTCACGCTCCAAATCTCTGAGTGATGAATTTGTATGAATATTCTCGATAATCTGTTTTTGATGAACATTCCAAGACTTCCAATAATCAGAAAGACCAAAGACCGGAAGGATAAATATCAAAGTAAAAAAGAGTATCGTTTTTTTGTTTAATGGCAGCATCGCCAACATAAATGCGATGAGCAAAGAGCCATAAACCGTTGAGCGATTACCAAGATTAAATGCGGAATGGTGATACAATCCTGTCAGAGCATAAACACCAAAGGAAAGCAGCAGAACAGATAATAGTCCAACAAAGAGAGATTTCGGAAACTCAGGTCTGCCTGAAAAAGTGTTGGACTTTGTAAAAATAAATACAACAACACCTGTTGCAATCAAAACAGAAAACCAGCCAATTGAACCAATCGCATAATATATTTTAAGCCAATATGAGGGTCCAATTGCAGCCTCAAAAAAACTGAGCGGCTGAAGAACAAGCTGTTTCAGAAAATCGACAATACTTAAACTCGAATTGATGCGCCGCTCAACGTCAGGAAAGGCATACTTAATGCCAAAATAATAGGCGATATAAAGAATACCAGGAAATGTAAAAAGTGCGGTTTTTTTATAATCGTGTTCAAAAAAGAAAATGCATGCCAAACCAAAAACATAAGGTGGTGACATGTAACCGGCAAAAGTACCGATAAAAAGAAGGAATAAACCCAATGCAATCCGGTCACCTCTTATCAATGAATGCGCATACATCAGTAAAGCTGGAAAAAAAACGTAGACAACAGCCATGTACCAATACATAGTGGTATCATGCAAGGGATAAAAAACAAATATTGCGGCACTAAGCATTGCCCGATCATGCGGCAGATAATCGGATGCAAATCGATAAACAAAAAACAGACTGAGCAAATGAGCGACTGCCTTTACAAGATCATATACCCATTGATGCTCAAAGCCAAGCAATGGATATGCCCACCAAAAGCCGAAATAAGAACCCAATCCGAATAATGAAAATCCACTCGTTGCAAAAAAATCAATGACTCCCTGGTTTTTCCTGTTTATAATTTCACCGTAATCATCACTATGTAAACCTGTACCGATAAAGAGATACAAGATAGTGAACGCAAACGCAACCAAAATCCCATACCGGCTTACCGTTCTAAATGTACTCATAATGATTCCTTTTAACCCAATACATCAATAATCGCATCAACAACAATGTTTTGTTTTTCTTTACCAAGCCCCATCCACATTGGCAATCGCAACAAACGATCAGCGACGTCGACGGTGTGGGTCATTTTTCCGTGTACTCGCCCATACTTTTGCCCTGCTGGAGAACTATGCAGTGGAACATAGTGAAAGACGGTATTGACTCCATGCTTTTGCAGTCTTGCGATTAACGATGTCCGCAACTCCAGCGAATCCAGGAGAATGTAATACATATGCGCATTGTGACAGCAAAACCCGGGAATAATTGGCCTGCGAAGCTTCCCTGCTTCTTCGATCTCCTCTAAAACTTCATGGTAATAATCCCAAAGTTTGAGTCTCATCTCTGTAATACTATCAGCTTCTTGCATCTGCGCGTAAAGAAATGCTGCAATGATTTCTCCCGGCAGGTAGGAAGAACCTATATCTACCCAGGTGTACTTAGCAACCTGTCCACGAAAAAACTGACTGCGGTTCGTTCCTTTCTCTCGAATGATTTCAGCGCGTTCGGCAAATTCTGGATCATTGACCAGCAACGCACCACCTTCGCCCGAAGTGATATTTTTGGTTTCATGAAAACTCAGGGTTCCGAGATGACCAATAGCGCCAAGCGCTTTACCTTTATATGTTGCCATAATCCCCTGCGCTGCATCTTCAATCACAAGAAGGTTATGCTTCCCGGCGATATCTAAAATCGTGTCCATTTCACAACCAACACCGGCATAATGAACTGGAACAATTGCCTTGGTTCGCGATGTAACTGCTGCCTCAATCAACGTCTCATCAATGTTGAGCGTATCAGACCGAATATCAACAAAAACCGGCACCCCGCCTCGCAAAACAAAGGCGTTTGCAGTCGACACAAAAGTATAAGAGGGCATAATGACCTCATCGCCAGGCTGAATATCAGCGAGAATAGCCGCCATCTCCAGGGCTGCGGTGCATGAATGTGTCAGCAATGCCTTGTGAGAACCGGTACGCTGTTCAAGCCAGCTGTTGCATTGCTTCGTAAAATTGCCGTCACCAGCCATTACTCCGAGAGCATGCGCCTGAGCAATATTCCACAGCTCCTTACCAGTGATGTAGGGCTTGTTAAATGGGATCATGTTCTTTTTTTCCTTCCGACAATCAATCGTGAACCCCCTAATGAAAAATTAAACCCAAGCTGTACAAGCTTGAACTCAAGTGCCATAATTTTTCTAAATATCCAGTTCAACTGTTTGTTGATGTTGAGTTCTGCGGAGGTAGCAGAAGCTTGTTTCCGGAAAAGCAAGCGAGCAACAACCATAAAAGGAATAAGCAGACTGACGAATGAAGTGCTCCGCAAAACCTCAAATCCTGCAGCCTTCACCTTCTCTTCCATTTCCTTTGCAGAGTAGCGCCTGAAATGACAGGCCGCATCATCAACTGCACTCCATAGCCACCGGTGTTGCGGTACAGTAATCAATACTCCGCCATCGGAGACAAGTGACTTTTCAATCTCGGAAAGCACAACAAGATCATCATCTATATGCTCCAGCACATCAAAAATACCCACAACATTAAACTGATTGCGATAGGGGATATTTCTGGCATCAAGCTGAACAAGTTTTGACCTTCGGCATCGCTGTGAAGCATACTTTAACCCTTCGATGAACAACTCACTCCCAACTATGTCGGTTTCCGGAAAGACCTGCTCAACCGCTCGCAAAACATACCCGGTTCCACATCCAATCTCTGCATAATGGATTGGTTTCTCAAAATAGTGTTGAATGGCCCAGAGAATTAATTCATTCCGAGCCTGAAACCAGAAGTTTTCATCTTCAAGGGCAGCCAATTCCTGAAAACAATCAGGATTAAAAAACTCTCCTGATCCCAACCCAATCAGTTCAGGAGCCCATACATCAAAACCATCTATCACCTCAGTAATAAAGCCGCATTTTTGGCATTTATTCACCCAATTGTCAGTTTCACTGGAACAGTTTGGACATTGAATTATCATGTTGTTAAACTCACGTTATTCATTTACCTGAAGTACTATATATTCTGAGACAGTTATTACCGGGTATCCTTTTCTTTTGCATATGAGAACTTTCCCCGTTAGAAATAATGCCTGCAGTCTCTTAACTAAAATGCAAATAAGTGAGTACCTCAAAGTTTTGGCAGTTCCTCCCGCCAACCCCAAATATACCAGGGAGCAGAAGGGCCAACATTAAAGAGGAGATCAAGAATGGAAACTCCATGTTCAAATGGAGGATAGAGCTGAGCGTATTCCGGATAGCCTGAATAATCCTTCCAAACCAAATCAATACCAGAATCAACGAAACACAATGGATTGATATATGCCTTAGCTGCTGGACCTGATATATAACGCTCCGCGTTAACCTTGATCAATAATTCAAGAAGCCTGTCCTGTTTTTTTCCGGACAGATTGTATTCACGAGAATCTCTAAACTCAGTCTTGATACCTAAATATTTAGTTGATATTATTCTAATTAAATATTGGTTTAGTTCAGAAAGGTTAGTCCATCTTCTGTGCAGATACACATCTTTCAAAAAATCATTGTACATATCATAAAAAGGCGCTTTACAGTAATTCTGGTTAATGGTTTTCCAATGTTTAATCTGCCAGGACGGATTGATTTCTACCTCACATATCAAACGATTTATATCAGTACCAATAGGAATAGATATCCACTCAACACCTTTTCTACTCTTGATTTTATTGCGATTTCGCCAATCATTTTTAGTAATCTGAAGGTCATCATAAAATACAAACAAATCAACATCGTTAACAAGATCAAAATAACCTTTCCATGGTATATAATTTGATTGGAGGACAGCGATAGTTCTCATTGTTTCAATGCCTGCCAAAACTTTTCATCATTCATTTCTAATGGAATGTCAATACTTGGATTTATTAGAACCTCTCTATCTTTAATAACCAAAACACGTCCATATCGTGAAATATTTTCGCTTGGATTTTTCAACAAACTTAATGCTATGAAAAGGGCAATACAACCTGCACGGAAGATAATGTCCATAAATTCAGCTTGATCATCATTTTTGCTTACTGGCACAGCAATTTGAACAAGCGGCTGCCCTCCATCAAGAGTTTCATCAACAAAGTGAACTGTAACACCAGAGAAACAAGCCTTATAATCCATGGCAGCCTTTACTGAACGAGAACCAATCGACCCACCAAAGGCGGGTAATAATGAATAATGCAAATTGATTAAGCGCCCATGATATTCGTCTAATATTGTCTTTTTAAGGATTCTGTGCACTGTAGTTATGATAATATTTGGCGCCAAACTATTAACAACATCTAAAAGATTTTTCTGTTCATTAATCATAAAATCAACTTGTGCTGTTGGTAATGAGTTAGTTCGAGCATATTCATTTGCGGGACACTCTCTATCAGAAATAACAG
>JAAXWV010000096.1 GCA_013334845.1 Candidatus Roizmanbacteria bacterium
ATGGAATACCTGTCACAAATAATATTGCAAGGGCATTTTCATCCTTATAAATTGATCCCCCGAAAATATCGGCAGGTCCCATCAGTCGCCCCATATTGAACTGCATCCAGTTTTCACTGAGATATTGGTTATTTGCCCAGTAGATAAAATATATTGTAGTAACCAGCAGGATAAGGGAGAGATATCTGATTTTTTTTATATCGTTTAAGGCAAGGGCCGCGCAGAAATAAAAAAGAAATATCTTATTTGAAGCCGAAAATAACGCATCAGGATTAAAATTTTTGAATGAAGGATCTGAAACATAAGGTCCGAAATAATAGGAGACAGTAACAAACAACCAAAGTAGCAAAACGTAAAGATTTAGTTTTGTTGTGAGAAAGCTGAAGTCGAATTGACGTTGCAGAAGCTTAATGCCGACCCCTGCCAGAGCAAAAACAGCCACGATAAAAGACACCCTGAGACCTTCAAAATTCCACCACCATATGTATTGCGGACCGAGTACAGCAAGAAGGTAATATGAAAGAATACCAACCCATGGCCGCGAAAGCGAAGCAATAGCTGAGGCAACTATTATAATTGCAAGCAGTATTTTTCCCATTTGACTATCTTCCTAATTTGATTGTAGCATAGAGGTCTGATTCAGCCGCCATTACAAAAACACATCGGCTGCAAGACGTTTCAAGGGGTCCCATGTCTTTTAAAAAAGAGATACATTTCACTGCCGTTTCTCTCTGTTTTTCTCTTCTGCCATTCATCACGTGCTTTTCCTTTCAAAAAAGAATCCATCGGTTTTGAGAATAGATAAAAAGGAAATCCCAGTGTCAAGAAAATACAATCACGAAATGTCTTACCTTGCTCATGAAGTTTTCTCTCAACAAAAGCGGTAGGATAACGCATGGCATAAACAAAGAACAACTTGTAGCGTAAAATTGTGAGCTCTCTTCTGGCGTTTTCATCTAAGGCTGAAGACGTATCAGTAAGAAAGCGCACAAAACCAGGCCCAGACCGTGTAATCCAGTTAATTGCGCCATAGTATTGATTGCTGTAATACTCCTTTACCAAAACAAACTCTTTTTTTCTATAGAGTTTGTTCAATTGCTCCGTATTTAACCTTCGAACATGCCCTTCATCCTCGAAGAAAAAACGATTCTCGAGATTCTCATTAACTCCGTCTTTCCGTAAAAGACAAATGCTATGTTCAAAACTCCCTTCATTACCACAAGGCAAAATATGGAGAATTGTAGCCTCATCCTTCAGCAAATCATCTATCTCATCAAGAACGTGAGATAAATCATAGACGTGTTCGAGAACATGATGTGTAAATAAAAAATCAAATTTCTTACTTGCAAATTCACTGTCGCCTGCTGCTAAAAAAATACACTCCGGATAGCGTTTTTTTGCGTTCTCCACTGCAATAGTGCTGATGTCTGTTCCATACACTTTCCACCCGCGTGGCAAGGCCTGTTTAATGACATTTGTCAACACCCCATTGCCGCACCCGAAGTCAATGGCTTCACCCACATCCGGCAGTTCAAGACTACGGATGACTTCGAAAATTCTCTGTTTCTTTTCAATAGGCCATTCATCCATATACCCGTGAGAGTAACGATCCTGATAGAAATCAACCGCGGCGTACTTGTCATATAACTGTGATGTTTTCTGTTGTTGCATCGCTGCTTCCTATAGGTAAGACCATGGGTAGTGCAAAAAACCGTTTAGCATTAATCTCCTCCAACTCAACCCTCTTTTTCTGCACTCTTTACTCATTTCAAGAAACTGTTGAGACAGTATCTTGTTGTACATTTTCTGATGTCGAGTAACCGCTGCAGGCCAAACACTGACAGATGTTATCGGGCTCTCATTGGGCAAAATAGTTCTTTCTGCTTGAACGTCATGAAAAAAACTGCATCGGATTTGCTGAAAAATCGGCTCCTTGTCAACTTGGATTTCACTGCTTTTATGATGAACCGACCTGATATACAAGGGATCTCTTAAATTATGAGCCTTTGTTTTACTAACAAGTCTGTTCCACAACTCATAATCCTGAACATAGCGATAGTCTTCATTATATCCTCCGTTTTCCTCCAGCAATCTTCTGTTGATCATCATTGAGCCGTGCACAAAAGGAGTAACAAAATACAGGGCTTTCTGTATTTCATCATGAGTTACAGGAAACAAGTATGCTTCGTTTACCAGATCGTATTTATCATGAAGCAAAAAACAGGCACTACCAAGCAGTCCGATTTCGGGATTCCTCTTCAGAAAATCTAATTGACACTCAAAGCGATTATACATAGAGATATCATCTGCGTCCTGCCGAGCTATCCAGATACCTCTGGCTTTTGATAAGGCAAAATTGAGTGATTTCGTAAGACCAGCATTCTCTCGCTCTATCAAAATGATTCTATCATCCTTGATTGATTTAATAAGATCTGCCGTCTTGTCATTACTCCCGTCATCAATAATCAGAATCTCAAAATTCGATATTGTTTGAATTAACAGGCTAATAAGCGAACGCACTATAAATTGTTCGCTGTTATATGCCGACATAATAACTGAAATAAGCGGTTGACTCATTATTTGTTTAAAACTTCCTCGTACACCTTCATATGTGCCTCAGCAGAACGCTCCCAGGAAAACATCCTTGATCTGGCAATTCCCGCCTCTGATTGATTTTTCCTGAAAGATTCATCGCTCAGCATTTTCTCAATACCCTTTGCAATATGGGTATAGTCATGTGGACTGAACTGAAGGCCGACTTCACCCAGCACCTCCGGCAGTGATGAAGTATTGGATGATATGACAGGAGTACCGCAAGCCATTGCCTGTAGAAGAGGGAATCCAAAGCCTTCATAACGGGACAGGCATAGGAAAAGGGATGCATTCTGAAAATGTTCTATCAATTCATTTTGAGTTACCCAACCTTTCACCTCAACAGATTCAAGCAGATTATTTCTTTTAAGCGTTTGAATTAACAGTGACTGCTCATTTCCGCTGAATCCTATGATCTTCAAAGGGTAAGCGCTTCTAATTTCATACGGCACGTTTGCCCAGGACAAGATGGCGCCTTCCGGATTTTTTTGGTAACTATCTCCTCCCAGCATCAGCACGAAGAGTTGGGCGGATGAATTCTCTTTTTTTTTAACTTCTTTGCTAAACTCCTCATCCAAGCCATGATAGATCACTTCTATTTTATCAGGATTAATTTCCAGCGTTTTTTGAATATCTCCCGCAGAATATCTTGATACTGTAATTATTTTAGCAGCCCTTCTCATTACATATCTGTACATAGCCCAAACATATAACTTTGTCCTCAACATATACAAAGACATTCTGAAATTTGATTGGAAAAACAAAGACTTCCACGAATATCTCAAGGGCAAATACAGATACTCCATGACATCATGCACTGTAACAACTGTCGGGACATGCGAGACAAAAACATTTCTGTTTCCAGGCATATGAAGAAGATCTATTTTATACTCCTTAAGAAGCCTCGGTAAATATATCTGCTCCCACTTCACTTCAGCATCGTCATTATAATTAACAATTTCGACATTATCATAACGGCTCAGAATACCATCCAATCTCTGTTGATAATTTTCAGCCTTATCATTATGCTCATAGGCTTTATTAATAAAAAAATAAAACCGATACTTCCTTGTCAAAGCTGGCAAATACTGGCATAACCTTGTCACATATAACGGCATTCCTCTTAATGGGCGAAGCAGAAAACGAGCATCTATACCGATTCTCTTAATCATACGAAACTGTCTTGGCTGTTGTCACACATACAGCTTTTCCAAAGCATCTTTCATGGCAACTTCATTTCTCTTTAGAACATAAGGGAAATCAATTTTATTGTTTGTTTCAGAATGCAGGATATTCTTTATGCATTCATCCAATGTAAAGTTTACATCCATCGTTGGAGCCTCAGGAGCATGAGTTTCTATAAAAGCAGAAACTTTCTTATCACAGACCACTCCAACAAAAGGGGTTTTAACGGCAAAACTGAAAATACAACCATGCAGACGGCTTGAAACAACAAAACGTGCTCTTTTATATCTCTTTAATAATGAATCTAAACTCTCGTTAGAGTGGAATGTCTCGTCGTACTGCAACCCAAGCTCTTTTGCTGCTTTTTTTACAATAATTGACAACTGTTCCTGATTTCCTCCAGACATCAGAATATCTGAAGGATGTAATACATGAAGCAAATGAGTTTTATCGAAATTATATTTATTCTGGAATCTGTTCATTATATAATTAACAGAAGGACATACGCCCACCGTAGGATTTGAAGCCTGTCCTCGCTGCAGAAGTTGTTGTGTCATTCTGTCCCGCACATGAATTGCCGCAGCAGAGCTGGCTATGCCATCTAATAATGACTGTGAGGGGAGATCCCTTTTAGCTTTCAGCGTGTTAGCGCCAATTCCAAACATTACAAAAGGGATTGATAAATGCAGCAACTCTTCCCAAAAAGGGTTGAAGCACTCCTGAAGCAGTCCTCCCCCTCCAACAACTACCTTAGGGCATTTTCCTTTCTTCTTTAACCGTTCAAGAACTCTAAGGGTTTCCCTTAAAGCTGATTTGGATGCATACAGTTCCACCCCGCTGTTATTCGCCAAAAACTTCACACCCAAAGCTGATGCTCGGTCTCCCGGATTTACCGAATCAGCAGAGATATAAGATAAAACAGAAGCACTTCTACTTTCAATAATATTATGCAACCGACGTGAGACTGCTTTTAAAATATTTCTATCATACCTCAGAGAAGAATTAAAATATTTCCTATAACGCCATTCTATTCCGCTTTTGATGTCCATTCTTTTTTACTTTCACCTACTTTATGCTTGTTGAATTTCAGACTACTTATTGAAAGCATTTGCAACACTTTCAATCTTAGTTCCTTAAGAATTGAATCTTTCGTAAACATAAAATAGCTCAAATATATTGCGACACCCAACACACTTTTTGAGAACAATCTATCTACATCCTGCCTTCCCACCAAAAAGCTGTCAGCTGCAAAGACACAGATAAACAGAATGCCATTAACAACCAGTACTGGCCTCAATAAATAATAATATGCATATATCGTCATTCCGATAATTTTATTTGTTACAATAAGATTTATCAGCCATAAAAGAAACAAGCTTATAGTAACACCAAGCGCGACACCTTCAATACCATAGTCGACTCCAACATATGCTCCACATAAAAGCATGACAGCATAAAGCAGTTGCACATAAAAATATTGTTTTACTTTTGCATACGATAGAAGTATTAAGCCCTTCAAGACTATCAAGCAATAAAAAACACCGCCAAATGACATAATCTGAAGAGGTCTTATTGCACCTACCCACTTATCGCCATATATGACTTTAATCAGCTCAGGTGCAGTCAGAATAAATCCCAGCAACACAGGCAAGCTGATGAAGCATATTATTTTCAAGGCTTTTTCATACGCTAATCTCGCAAGCGCCTTATCCTCACCAATCCTGCACAAAGATGAAAAAAATACTCTTCCGACTAAATCAGCAACTTTTTCTTTAGGTAATACAGCAAGATCATAGGCTCTCTTATAAAAACCAAGTGACCCGGCCCCCAACAATTTCCCTACAATAAAATAATCTATATTCCGCGCTCCAAAATTTAG
>JAAXWV010000370.1 GCA_013334845.1 Candidatus Roizmanbacteria bacterium
CCCACCTAGGGGAGGATTGTAAAATTAAGTAAAAATTAAGCATAAATTTTTTTGAAATAAAAATTAAGTAAAAATGGATTTATTGAAAAAAACTTAATTAAATATTAATTTGGAGGTAAAAATGAACTTGCCAGTATTCATCACCGCAATCCTGTGGCTTTTTCCTAGCCTAGCTTTGATATGTTATCAAATGTACTATGCGACGATAAGCAAAAATGCATTCGGAACATATGCATATTTCATCATTTTCTTTGTATCCGCCGTTTTTTGTTTCTGCGGAATGAACAACTACAAAAAACTGGGGCAAAGGGCTTTGATTTGGGTGTTTATTGGCTTAGGTTTTTTACTTTTTGCTCTAGTCGAACTGAGTAATAACATCTTTGTGATCTCGATCTTCATTAGCAAAATTGGTTCCCCTTTTTTTTTAAGTCTACTGGGCATCATCCCTTTTGTCATCGCAAGTATTCTTATGCTTCGTGTTAATAAAGAACCAGTTCCTGCCTATGGGTGGTTATTAGGGTTAACCTCTTTTGTTATTCTAGTGGTATTATGTTTAATGAGCAATTTAATCATATTTGGTAGTAATATGTTTTTGGTATTAACTTTGGGCAATCAAATTCCATGTTTTGTGTTGATTGGGCTACTTTTAGTCGTACTTATAAAACATTGTTCAAGAACGATATGGAAACCATGGATCCTTTTGACCTTAGGGCTGTTCTGCGCATCATTGGGCCACTTATCGATGTGGTTCCATGTTGTCGCTGTTGTTTTGATCCTCGGTAGTGTTTGCATTATGTTCATGCAGTTCAAGAACAATGCGAAGACATTAAATTTCGTTATTGCAAGCGCAACTTTAATAATACTGTTAGCTGCTTTTATGGCTATGTCTTGGTATGATTTGTTCTCTGCACAAGGACAAAATATACTCGTTATTATTGCTCTAATATCCGTTAATATTGCCTTGGCGTCGTCTTTCGCTTTCTTGGTCGGTACAGCTTCGTTACGACATGCAAACGATATGGGTAATCCATTGGTTTGGGCAACTTCAGGGTTGATAATGATAAGTGCCGGTTTTTTCTTGCCATACATGTTAGAATCCTTCAACCTTTTCCAAAATGCTGTTATGGCTCGGGATGTATTATTATCTTTGGGTGCCATGCTAGTATGTGTTGGCGTTGTAATTGACAATCAACAGCAACGCGAATTGAGCTTTGAGTAACATAGTCTGTGTGAAACTTGTTTTAATAATTTATCCTAAACAAAAAGCCCCGGGATAAACCGGGGCTTTTCATGATTCTGAAAGATTTTATCAGCTTTTGACGGCTACTGTGCAGTTGTCAAGCAGCACCGATGGAAGCTCAACTTTTCCACCCCAACCGGCTGTGCGTGTCATGTCGGCGCTCAGGTCGACAAGCGAGGACTTCAGACTTTCAAAAAGGTTGATGGAGAGCATGGCGTCTTTGATTCTGCCGACAACCTCACCGTTTTTGATGACAAATCCAAGGTTGATGTTGCCTGAGAGCATTCCTGTCAGGGCGTTGCCCATCATCGTGCCAAGCAGGCTGTCGATGTAGATTCCATCCCTGATAGTTTCGATGAGCTCGTCTGTGTGGAGTTTGCCTGGTTCAAGCCTGATTGTTGACGGGCCGATGGACGGAACCGGGTCAAGGTCGTATCCGCCGTAGAAACCGGCACGCTTGAAGGCTTTGCCATTTGGTTTCATCTTCAGTTTTGTCGCAGCTTCAAGGTCGAGAAGATAGCTGACAAGCTTGCCGTCTTTGA
>JAAXWV010000097.1 GCA_013334845.1 Candidatus Roizmanbacteria bacterium
TGCTGAAGCGCAGGAGTTGATAAGAAAATATTCTCAACTTGAGCAGCAGAAAGTCGGAGTTAACCTCACCAAGCGGCAGCTTGAATTTGCACTTGCAGCCCAGCAGGAGGCTCTTGCCCATGGCAAACCTTACTCTCCGGCCGTGATGAAGGACGATCCGCTGGTTGCCGAGATGGCCAGGCAACTCGCCGATCTCGAAGTACAGAAGCGTGGATTGATGGTCGATTACACCGCTAACCATCCTGCCGTTCAGAATGTCCAGGCCCAGATCGACGAGATCCAGCAGAAAATCAGGAGTACCTATCTTTCTGGAATTAGCAACCTCTCCAAACAGGAGTCAGACATCGGTCAGCGACTTGGTGGTTACGAAGGGGAGATGCGGAACATTCCTGTCGAAGAGCTCGATCTTGCCCGATACACACGCCTCGCCAAGGTTACGGGCGACATTTACACCTTTCTGCTTCAGAAGCATGAGGAAGCAAGAATTTCCAAAGCATCAACAATCAACAATATCAATGTAATCGATACGGCGGTGATGCCAATGGTGCCCGTGAAGCCGGAAAAAGTAAAATATCTGCTTATTGGTCTTATTCTTGGAGGTGTTGCAGGTGTTGGGCTTGCGATTGTCATGGAGTACTTCGACGACACCGTCAAGAACGAAAGCGACGCGAAAAAGGTACTGGGGTACGGGCATCTGGCAACGATTCCGTTCCTGGGCCAAGCAGACACCGAGAGGCCGGCGGGGGAAAAATTTGGGCTTATCACACATGCAGACCAGCGGTCGGTGGCAGCTGAAGCGTTCCGTGCGCTGAGAACTTCACTGCACTTTTCTGCGCCAAACGAACGTCGCCAGGTGCTTTTGCTTACAAGTTCTTTTTCTGGGGAAGGCAAGAGTACGATTTGCTCAAACCTCGCGGTAGCCATAGCTCAGACTGGTGCCCGGACATTGCTGTTGGAGGCCGATCTCCATAAATCAACACTGTATCAGCGAATTGGTGTTCAACGGGTGCCGGGAGTTGCGGACGTGCTGGCTGGTGATATCGAACTGTCTCAGGCTTTGCAGAAGAGCAGTGTGGAAAACCTGACGGTACTGACAGCAGGTACAATTCCACCCAATCCATCAATTCTGTTGGGATCGATGGAAATGAAAGAGTTGGTTGAGCGACTCAGAAAATCATTCGATCGTATCGTTATGGATGCGCCACCCACCTTGCCGGTAGCCGATTCGATCGAATTGACCTCATTGTCAGATCAGGTCATTATCGTGCTGGAGTCAGGTAGGGTGCCGGTCAAGGCGGCCGAGCGCCTTAAAGAACTGCTGTCCAACGCCAAGGCACCGGTTGCAGGGTTTGTGTTCAACAACAAAGAGCTGCAACAGGCCAGCGGTTATGGCTACAGCTATGGCTATAATCAGGGGTACGGTTATGGCTATGGGCAGCATGATGATGTTAGAAAAATTGGCAAACTGCAAACCATAATTAAGAATCTGTTGTCAATATTGAACGCTAAAAAACACTTTAAATCCTGACAACTGCACACCTTCAATTTTATGCTGAATAATCATCTGATTATCGCTGCTGCGCTTTAAAGAATCACTTTTCTATATCTCTTATACTTACAAATATATCATTCTGAGTGAAGCGAAGAATCCAGCAATTGCTTTATAAAAGCATGTATTCTTCATTCCACTACACTTTATTCAGAATGAAATCTCCTGATCTACTCATTTGTTATTACTATGGGCACATTAAGTCGCAAATGAATACCGCTCCAAATCTGTCATCCTGAACGAAGTTAAGGATCCATCTTCTTTTCAGGCAGGGAGTTATGGATTCCTCTCCCGACAAGCCGGGATCAGAATGACATTGTTAGCTGTTGTGAGTTGTGACTTTTAATCGCCGGAACAATAATCTGTTTATCTCTTCCTCAGTGAGGGGCGTGTCGTAGCTCTTATTTCTTCCCGAGCCTGTCTATAATTGAGTCAAGAGCTGTTCAAAGAAATGGTACTCAGGTTCATTTTGTATGAAAAAACAAAATCCATAAGTACCATTCACGTTTCCCGAAAACATCGGGCTGTGGTTGTATCACGCAGTGCATAGTGCTCCATCAACCTATCACGCTGACATGTTATTACTGACTTTAATTTCAACGGCGTTTGAAAACCCGTTTAGAAAAAAAGGTTTCTCTTATTGATTACGGTATCAAGTGTGCTGGGGGATTGCTTGCCATTCCTCGCAAGGAAAAACAGGCAGTTGCTGTTAGATATGACTTGTTTTCATCTATCATGGCCGTATGGGTGTCGTTTTCCCTGCGCCTTGAGCATGTTCACCATCCTGAAGGTTTGGAGTGGGTTCCCCTACCTGATTGCTTTGGCACTGATGCTACTGCTTTTCACATATGACGGCATCTATCGACCGATTCTCCGCTATGGCGGATTCGCCGTGTTTATCAGGTTCATCAAGACTGCAGGAGTTTATGGGGTGCTGAATTTTTAAGTTGTAATGTTCCTGAATTTGCCCAAAGTTCCACATTCGGTGGCCTTCCTGCAACCTATGATTTTTCTGAATACTACTGGCGGTACCGAGTCCTTGTCCGTTTTTTCAACAACAAAAGTGACTACCGTAAGTCGAAAAACACCAGGGTTATTCCAAACCGGCTTCTTATCTACGTTGCAAGCTATGCGGGTGATGAAATCGCAAAATCTATACAGCGAAGTGCTAAATATGAATTAGCTGGTTATCTCGATGACGACCAAAACTTCACGGGAAAACCATCAATGGTATGCTGGTTTTCAGCTCCGATGAAGCACTCTCGCTCATCGAGCGAGAGTGCTTCACTAGGTATTACTGATGTTTTGGCAGGTGATATAGATCTTGTAAATGCATTTCAAGATTCAGGAGATAAGAATCTAGCGGTGCTTTCTACCTGAACGATTACACCAAATCCTTCTGTATTGATAAGCTCAATGGCTATGAAAAATTTGGTTTAACAACTTAGGATATCATGCGACCAAATTATAATTAATACACTGCATATATTACCTGTCGCTAATGCAGATAAGCTAACTTTGCTGGCAGATCTTTCTCGTGTTGTAATTGAAGCTGGGCGTGTTCTTTACAAGACTTTTGAATGAATAAGTGAAATGCTTAAGAGAGCGAAAGTTGAAATTGCTAGAATTGTTATTTATAACAAATCAATACATGGTTATGGATATAACAATGGATATGGTGATGATGATGGAGGGAAGTGATAAGAGTGGTTTGATTAAGCTGTTGTGATATTGTGAAAGAATCGATGTTGATAATTTTAGATAAAACTAATGATAAAAATGAGCGCTTATATATATTAATATTAATTAAGTATAAGGTATTTTTTGAATAAAAATCGCTTAATAAAAAACTTTTTCTCTTTATTGAGTTTAAGGGGGCTAGAGTTTCTCGTGCCATTGCTGACTATTCCTTATCAGCTTCGTGTTATTGGAGTTGAAAAATATGGGCTTATTGGCTTTTCATACTCATTTGCGGTATATTTTGGGGCTATTATTCAATATGGTTTCGGAGTTACTGCTACACGTGATGTAGCTCGAAGGCGTCAAGATGAAAAAGCTATTTCTGTTTTGTATTCAACAGTACTGGCAGCTTCTTTACTGCTTGCTTTTGCTGCAATGATAATTGCGGCATTGATTCTGCTTGTGTTTTCAAATATGCGTAATAACTTGTCCTTGAATTTGTTGAGTTTGTTGTTGGTGATGATACAGTCATTATTTCCTATTTGGTTTTTTCAAGGCACGGAACGTATGAAGTATATTACATATTTAAATATGGTATCAAAGCTTTTATTTCTTGTCGGTCTGTTGGTTTTTGTTCATGCTCCTGTTGATTATTTAATTATTCCGATTATAAATATATTGTCTTCGTTTGCGGTTTTGGTCGGAGCTATATTGATTATTCATTATAATTTTGGGATACGAATAGTTTGTATTAGTTGGCGATTGATATGGGAGTGCCTTAAGTCTGGACGGCATTCGTTTGTTAATCAATTTGCTCCAAACCTATACAATAATTCAGTGGTATTTATATTAGGGATTGTCTTTGGTGGAAATGCAGTAGGGTTGTATTCTTCAGCTACTAGAGTGGTTGATGCAGTTAGTTCTTTGGGTTATATTTTATCAAATACATTTCTTCCGTATTTATCTCGTTCTATGGATAATCATATCATTTTCAGAAAGATAATGTTGATTGTTGGAGGCTTTTGTTCGATGTTATTGTTTGTAATGGCTGACATGATAGGGTGTTTTTTGCATCCGTCTTACGGTTTAAAAATCGCTTTTTTGATACGAATGACTTGTTTTAGCGTGTTTATGATTTTTGTTATGCTAACTTATGGTACTAATTATTTGATGCTTAAGGGTGGCGAAGAACAAACTGCACGAATAACTCTTTTTGCATCGATAAGCTTTTTTATAATCTCGTTAATACTTATACCAAGGTATGGGATTGTTGGTGGTCTGATAACTCTTGTCGGTGCAAGAAGTGTTATTGCTGCTGCCATATATTTTGTTTATAGACGAATGGCGCATTCTTTAGAATATGATGCTTTGCAATAGATAATAGTTGTTGAGGATTTTTTATTAAACAATATAAATATTTTCGTTAAGCGGTAAGTGTTTGATGAAAATAATAGTTGCTTTAGGCTATTGGATTGTGTGGGTATAATTTAAAATGCCTCCTATCTATAAGAAAGTGTATTCTTCTGTTATTTATATTTGTGTGTGATGCCAGATAATAAATAATATTATATTCGCAAATTAATAATGAAGAAGGCTGTTGATACATTCAAAGATGATGTTTGTAAGATATTTGTATATCAGGATTTCATTGATGTGCAACCTTTTGCACGCTTATGAAAGTCAGAGCAACTACTGTGAGCAAGAGTTAATACAAACAGCAAGTCATTATTCTATTAGATCGTCACTCGGTTCTAAATAGTTATTTATAGTTAGCTTCAAACATATTAGGATTATGCTGGAAATAAAATTTAAAAAGGTTTAAGCTAAGAAGTATGCTGCATTTCTGCTGACTTTGCTCTGAGTCTGTAAGGACAAAATAAGAAATTGGTTTAGTTTAGGGTATTGCTATATATAGAGTGATTAATATTCTGCATTATTAGTATATCGTGCACCAAGTATTTTGCCTGATTATTGAATCACTGTTTGAAAGTATGGCTTTGAAGCCTTATGTCTTTCTGAATGATAAGTATTTAATTTTAAGGTCGTGTTGTGAGCTGTGATATTGCTGCTATTGAGAATTAGGTGTATGTATGGTTTTAAAGGATTGCTTGTGGTATTATTTTTTTTGATGGCTATCCTGGCATTTGTTCAGCGTGCTGTGACGGGTATGTAAGGTAACCGGCAACATCCGATTAGAGAGGGTTTCACTGTGCCTGACCAGAAATATACACTTACGGATTCCGATAACAAGAAGGTCTTGGTGCTGATCCACCGTGATAAACGCTTGACGAAATCTTCCCGCTGGGTGTGGCAGAAGGATGGCAGCATCTTGATGCGCATCCCATACCGTTTTCCAAAATCACAGGTAGGCAGGCTGCTCGACCATCTGGCTACACAGCT
>JAAXWV010000001.1 GCA_013334845.1 Candidatus Roizmanbacteria bacterium
TGGATTTGATGATTCAAGTTATTTTTGATACAATAATGTAATGCGCGAGTGGTGGAATGGTAGACACGCTAGCTTTAGGAGCTAGTGCCTCCGGGCGTGAAGGTTCAAGTCCTTTCTCGCGTACCAATGAAACGGTCTCAGTGTGTGACAGCTTAAAAAGCTCATTCACCCCTGGGACTTTTTCTATGTTTGTGATTCCACGAGCCAATTCTGCATATGACGGTACTTCATCGAAAATCACACCAAAATAACGAGCTTTTAATATCGGATTACAGTGGTCAATGAGTAGATCCTTCATGTGTTCCACAAAGTATTTGAGATATGTCAATATTGTTGGCATATCGACTGTTTTTTGATTCATTTCTTCATCCTTTCTTGTGTCTAAATCGTTGACTTGCTGTTCGAGTTCGATTAATTCCTCCTCCATGTATTTAATAGCTGTTTGTGAGCTAACTAGTTTCATCTTATCGACAATGACTCGCATTTGAGACTCGATTTCAATGCGCCTGTTCTCTCGTATCACGGCATTGTCTTGAACTTTTACATTTCGTCCTTCCCATACTTTAATGACCGCTTGCGCAACTTCGTCAAAACGCTCGGGGCTTATCATGATACGTTCAACAAACGAATTAATTGTTGCATCGAATTCGTCCTTCGGTACGCGGAAATAATGACCGTGATGAGCGCAATGATACGCAGGATAATATTTGCCCAATCGACCACGCGAGGCGCTACCTAATAGCGGATTATTGCAATGCGGGCATGTTATTGCTTTGCGATATGGAAATTCTTTGTTATAGACATTCTTTTTAGCAAATTTCTCTTGTTTTGGCGCACTTCCAACTATCGGATGGTCGTGATCATCTGAATCTAGTGTTATGTGAAGTTTGCCACGATTTGCCTTGTTAAACAAATCAATAGATACCAGTCCGTTAAACTTACACCTAACTGGCTTATCGCCAGTCCATTTTTCGGTATTTACTCCTGCATATATTGTTTTCGATATATATGCACGCAATAACTTACCAGTCATTCGCTTGCCACCGATGCGTTTAACAATTTTAGTGCGATTTATCTTATCGCGAACAACCTTAATTGGTGTTCTAAAACCTAAACGATTCATTTCTTCTGATATTTGATCGTCACTATGCAACCCCGATGCTCGCATTTCGTACATTCTGCGTATAATAGTAGCTTCATCTGATTTTTCTACTAAAATAACACGTCTACCATTAACCGTTTCAATTTTTTCTGTCTTGTAGCCATAACGAGCGCTGCGAGACCAATAACCAATTTGAGTGTAACGAATCTCCGAACCAATCATTCGAGTTAGGATGTCTCTCACTTCATCCTTGGCGCGTTCAGCCTCAAGTAGTTCTGTTTTGCGCGTAGGCGTATGAACGCTCCATTTATACTTCATGCCAAGATGCTCAAGAGTGTTTACTTTGACATTACTAATTACACCATACATGTCCTCTAGCACTACGCCGTGCGGTTCTAGTTGGCGTTTTAAAAGGTCATAGGTAGTTGATCCGCCGCGTGTAAAACGATCAATCGATTTAATGAGTACGACATCAATCTCATTTTTAGGATCAATGGCATAATCAATAACATGTTGCATTGGCTGATTGTCGCCGGCGGCTGACTCAAGATAAGTTAAAATCTTTGTAATATTAATACCATGAGTTGGCGCATAGCGTTTACCTTGCTCAATCTGGGCTTCGGGCGAGTCGCCATCAGTCCCTTGCCCGACCGTTGAAACACGGACAGCAAGCACACCGTTACGCAATAATCTGTTTTGTTCCATGTACGGCCTTTATTTTTTTAAGCAAGACAAAGTCTTCCGCTTCATCTGCGGCGATACGGTCAGCAATTAGATTTGCGATAAACTCAATACGCTCCTGCGTACTCAATAAAACAGTTTCAGGCACCGCTAGTGCTTGTTTTGCTGTCTTGTTGTCTTGCTGATTCGACATATACCCTCCATTAAGAGGTTGTCACGTTAGCAATCCGGCTGGTTATTTATCCCAAGGGCGACCTGGTTTTGGTCGCTCTTTTAGTTCTTTGTCTATAAGCTGCTTTAATTCTTTGTCGCCAGTTTTAGCAAGTAGTGTTAATACTAGCTCACTTAAGGTAAGATCATGCTTTCTGGCAACTTCCTTAGCACGAGCTCGTATAGGTTCGGTGACTCTAATTTGCATTTTTATAATCTCTCTAGGCATTTGCCATTATTTTACAACAATTGGCAATATCTCGCTACTGACCGCAAATCTCACATGGTATTAAGTGATTAATTAACGCAAGCAAGTCTTCGTCAGAAGTCTCTTCTATGGTATCTGCTAAGTCGTAATATCGGCATTCGCAAACTTCATCAATCGCTTGTTTTTCTAGTGTTTCGCGCTTTTCCATATATCCTCCATAATAACTTTATCCAGCCGAATTGTTAACGTACAACCTCTATATAAATAGTACCACTAATTAAAACAGTAAGCAATACTTTTTATGGCTATTTTTACATAAAATATATGGAATTCCGGTATTTGCTATATCTACCCTTAATTACTACTGTTAACTATTGCTATTATTCTCTCTTTCTTATATATAAATATATAGAAATGAATGATAGATCAAGTATAAACATCAAAGATGGTCGGTCAACTATAAAACAACCTCAAATAGACACATTAGAAGTACTGTATAAATATCGGTTTGGTAGTAGAAAATTAATTGCTAATTTACTTAAAGTCAACGAAAAAACATTATACAAAAAACTCATAGTATTAGTAAAACATGGTCTTATTGGTAGTAAATTAGATAACAAATCTAAAATAAAAGGTTTGCCGGTTGCATATTACCTGGCGCCTAAAGGTCTAAAGTTTCTTCAATCACTCGAAAAACACACACATATCACTGACAAGATTATAAAGAGCAGTTACCGTGATAAATCCGCCTCCGAAACTACTATCGTACATTCTTTCGATGTCTTCTCGCAGATTCTTGCATTGATACAACCTTATCCGCTTCTCAAGGCCTATCTGCGTCGTGATATGAGCCGGTTTAGCTATTTCCCAAAAACTCTACCAGACGCCTTCTTATCGTTGTCTGACGGCAATACTACTAAGCGCTTTTTCTTTGATTACATTTCAGATAGCCAAGAGCGTAAAGCATTCTTTCAAAGAGTGTATACCTATATCGATTTTTTTGACCAAGGCGGCTGGAATATAACAAATACCGAAACACCCGTCCTGTTGTTTGTTGCCGAGAAAGCTAGTACCGAACGTCGAATTAGACGTCTTATAAAAGGCGTTATTAGTAAAATGGATTTAAGTGAAGAGATCGCTGCTTACACCACGACGAAAAAAGCCATCGAACGCATAGACAGTGACGCGGCAATATGGACAAGCATTGACGAGCCGGACGAACTCATCTCATTAGTTGCGTGTGATACTTGAGCCTTTTTTGGTCTTGCTCAGGACATATCGGATTACTCTTCGACAACAATATCTTTGGTCAAACCAATGTGCGATACGCTATCGGTCACGCTACCGGTTTTATCAATCCAAACCTGTACGTAGAATGGTTCAACGTACCAACCGTTTGCTTTGGCTATCTTAGCCCAAAATGCTCGGTTCTTTTCAATCTCTGTTCGTAATACTTTCATAACTTACTCCTTTACGATTAATTTTGATGAGCCTTTTTACGTCTTACTCAGGACGAAAAAATCTAATACTCCTCGGCCAACATGACCGTAAGTACTCGTTCACATTCCGGATGTAATGGATCGCACCACATCTCGAAAGACGGATCGTAGTAATCTATCTTCCAGAAAACCGTCTGGTTTTCCCAAGTTAGCTTTCCAAAATCATGTTCGCCATGAGGATCGTTATCCTCATTAAACCTGTCATAACTACGAATAGTTCTAATCAAGCCCAAGGTATCTCTAAACTCGAATATGCCTCGAGTCAGGCTCATAGTCTCGACCTTGCGAAACTCATCGTTACGCTTTGCTACCTTTTCTGCGACTTCGTTCATAAAGAACTCCTTTCGATTCGAGTGGTGCTAATACCGACCACTTCACAGGAAGGACGCAAAGCAATATAGGTTCGTCAAGGTGGAGCGCCCTTGACGTTTACCAAAGGACGAACGACCTTGATGGTTCTAGATTGCTTTGTATAATGAGAAGACAGTGGGAGGAAAGAAAAAATAAACAAGTCAGTAACTGATAAGTACACGGGTTGTCAGTATATATTCCAATCAAGTGCTGATTATAATACGAGTATAATTAATCCATGAGTAGTGGACCGAGATCAGGAAAGCGAAGGAAGCCCAGCAAGATTGGGCGTAATGACCCTTGCTTCTGCGGAAGTGGTCTAAAATATAAAAAATGCTGTCTTTTAAAAGGTATAAACTTACCTAAAGCTTTAGAAATTCCGCAAGAAGTAATTGACAAAGAACGAGGAGCTGCGCGACGTAGAGAAGAGTACCTACAGAGCAAGGGTATATATATTAGCCTTCCGAATACCATACATTTCAAAGGTAAGACTATGTTAGCTGTTGGGAATAAGGTGATGGTTGATGATAACCCCCATGCGACTTTCCATCAACTTCTATTTAGAAACCTGCAGCAATCCTTGGGCGAACAATGGTGGAACGAACAGAACGATAAAACAGACACAGAAAAGCATTACATTAAGATTTGTTTTGAAAACCTGAAAGGCTCTGATACAAGAACTGACCTCGACGTAGCGCAGATTGACGAGAATACACGCTCTATGCTTACCACGGGCGACACCCAGTCATTATTAAGTCTTGCTTTTGATGTTTGGTTACTGGCGCAAAAAGGATATCTTCGTGACGACTGGTTGAATAGGCTTCGTGACAGGAATCAATATCAAGGTGTTCGTTATGAAATCGGTGTCGCATCCATGTTTGTTCGTATGGGGTGCGAGCTTGAATTCTACGATAATGATCGCATTGAAGAAGACGGTAATCCGCCTAAGAGGGCTGAATTTATTGCCGTACATACCGAGACGGGAAATCGTGTTGCGGTTGAGGCAAAAAGTAGGCATGTGCACGGAGTTATACATACTCCTGGCACGCCCAACTATCGTGATGCACTAAAGGGCGATATTACTGAACTCTATAAAAAAGCATTAAAAAAGGTGACCGATGGCTTGCCGCTGGTAATATTTGTGGATGTCAATTCGCCTACCGAAGCAATGCAAGCCGCCCAAGATACGAAATGGTATCAAGACGTGCGACGCTCTTTTGATAGTAGACCGACACCAACGGAAGAGAATCCTGATAAATATGCGGCTCTATTCGTTACGAATTTCTCGCCTCATTATCAGGGTAATGGAATCTCTGCGGGCGGACAATATCTCTTCATGGGTAGCCTGCATTCGGAAAATTCGTTTACCGATGGTCATTATGGTGGATTTATGAAGAAACTAATTCGGTCTGTTAGTAACTACGGCTATACCCCTCCAAGTATGGATAATGACAAGTTGGGCGTGTATGAGCAGGCATCTGGCCTAAATAAGGCAAGCTTTGAAAGAAAGATACGCGAGCTCACTATGCCGACTAGTGATGATCCAGAATTTGACCGTCGAAAAATGGAATCGGATAATCTTGTTGAGATGCTAATTTGGGATACGACACAAAAAAGTGGCGGGGGTTGGGATAATAAGGTGGCGGCCGATAACTACATACAGTTTGAGTGGTTATTCAAGCAGGCATAATACTTCAAAATAAACCAGAGGGCATAAGAATGGCTAGTTTTTAGCTTCGTGTTGTACTTGTTGTTTGTGTCGCTCTTTGGCTATCATAAAGCGTATGATTGCTATTCCCGACTCTTGCGCTTCTTCGACGGTATAATCATTACCCGTCTGCTCTTTGAGGAGTTTTTGTAATTCTTTGATACGTTTCGGGTTTATTTTTGTCATTCTTCAACTATATAGCAGCCAAGTATTGCTTTAATGTAGCTATGATTATCCTTGAATTGTTGTCTATAAATAGAGCTTTCGATTCTTGTAGAACTTATCCAGTATGGAATCTTCTACGCCAAGATTTTTTAGCAGAGAATATTCCAACAGAAATACCATTCTATTGGCGTTGATGTATTTATCGTTATAATCCATTACGCTGGCCTCGTCTTTTGCCTGAATCTTCACGTGAGATAACTTATTTCTCGTGATTCGGATTCGATTATAGTCTTTTGGGTCTATAATTCTTTCAGCTTTCGGGAAGACTTCATTTAATGTCTTTACGGCTTTGTCTGGGGATACCTCAAATTTGCCAGTTTCAACACTTACATACCCCTCTAATGCACTCACAACGTCCTTGAAATAGTTGTTTATATTTTTGGGAGAATTGGATCTGATTGAAGAAAATAAGTCAAACATGTCGGTGTGTTTGTTCTTGTCGCTAAACCACTTGTCAAAGATTTTCTGACTATCCTTTTTAATGTCAGCAAATACAAAACTCATTTCGTGTTGGTGTATATTTTTCTTCTTAACATTATCCTTTGACTTCGTAACCATGGTGACATATTTCTTTTGTCTGCCTCTGCCCACTAGCACCCTAAAGTTAGTAGGCTCAACATCTCTACCTATTGCAATAGATAAAAATCTTCGTATATGTGCGTAAGTTTCTTGGGCGGCAGATAATTCTATACCCTTGGCAGATTCTATTTTCACATTGCAGCCCTGTGATATATGGATGTCCGTTGATGGCGACATCGGCATTGAACCTCTGTATATAGTGAATGCTAGCTTAAAGTCTTTACATTTATAGGCAATAATATCTTTGGGAGACCTTATTTCAACTTTGTTTGTGATGTCATTCTTCTTTAACTTCTTACCTTCTTTTGGAAAGATAGTCGTGATAGTTATGATTCCGTCGCCAATCCAATTGAAGACATTCGGATATTCAACATAGTATTTTTTGAACTTGAGATTATCTATTCTGTCAAAGTGTTCCCCCTCAAAGATTCTACCAAGACTGTATGTATCTACTTTGTATCCATAATCAGCATTCATAGTCAAAGTGGTCGCAGGGTTAGCAAAATACTCAAGTGTGTATCGTCTGCTTCCGCTACGAGATACCCCTATGATTGTTTTATCTTGAATTGGACGCACTAGTCCTGGTGTGATTTTGCCGTATACGCCAGGCTTGAACCCCTCGAAACTTCCATTAAGCTCCAATTTACCATCATCAACTAATAAGTCGCCAGGCACTTTATTGTTAGGGTTATCGGACATCCACCACATGCCTGATATGCGGCTAGAGTCTGTCATATATTAGAATTCTCAACCATACTTACTAGTAAGTATACTATGGAACAAGTATCACAGGTATGTACGACTGTCTATCCAAGACTGATGCAACCTTGCTACATTAAAGTTATAAACTTCTTTATCATATGGTGTCTTTTAGGACCATGCCCAGGTTGCGTGGCTGGTCGAGATTCTTTTCGATTACCTCGACCCAACTAATACGGTCAAAGGCGCAATAAAGCAAATCTTGCCAAAGGACGATATATATTTGAAAAATATCATATAATATCATTATGTCGAAAGGAATAAATACAAAGATAATTAGATACCCTCACAGTACGTCGATAATATTAGACTCTAATATTTATATTGCTGATTTCCATCGAAGGTCTAAGGCATTTGAGGGTTTAAACAGGTACCTGAAACTAACAAGTTCATTGGTATATATACCCGAAGTAGTTTATAAAGAAGTATTAAATACTTACGAGACAGGTGCCGCTGAATTCATTAAATATATCAACAAGCAGAAACGTAATTTTTCTAGTGCTGTATCAACAGTAAAGACACCCCAAGCTTTAATTGAAGAGTATAAAAGAGCATGGGATTTTGATATAAAGTACGATCACCATTACGAAATAATAGGCAGCGAGGCAATAAAGCTAGATAAGCTTATAGATAAGGCGATTAAAAAAAGTAAGCCCTTTAGTCCTTCGGGTACCGGTTTTAGGGACGCGGTGATATGGGAAAATGTTGTCAACCTTGCCGCTTCATCAAATGAGCAAGTTGTATTCATTTCAAATAATGGCAAAGATTTCGGTCATGAAAAACTTGATGAGAATTTATTTAATGAAGTTAGCATATACAAGAATCCTGTTAAATACTTCAGTGATATCGCAGGTTTCTTGCAAGAGTACGCATCAAATCTGGAATTTTTGAGCAAAGAGACTGTTCAAGGTTGGATTGATAATGTAGACGAATTGTTTACAATAGAGGCGACCGATTTACTAAGTGAAGAATATGAGTATATCTTTAATTTAGATAAACATGACTTTCCTATACCGCTTGAGTATACAAACTATGACTTTTTAGATACCGAATATCTTACTTCAGATTTAACTGATTACTATATATATCGAGAAGATGACGACTATTATTATATTGAGGTTATAGTGTCAATTTATATAAAAACTACCTTAGTATATGAATACACAGTAATGGGTGTGGGTGGTAATAATGTAAATAAAACAGATGGCGAAGATTTGTATGGATCAAAATTAAGCACAATACAATTTAAGGTTAATAAAATCACTCATGAAAGTAAACTGTTTATAGATAAAAATACCCTTTAAGTTTAACCCATCGGCACACCTTCCTGCCCATTACGTATAATGAGGAGATATGTAAATGGAAGGATAGTTAATAATCAAAAGCAAAAATGTGATGTGTTTCTTGTAATTATTACTTATTTTTCTGCACGACTCTTACGTTTAGACCTATCGTGAAAAGCCTGTATCCTTTTTAATAGCTCGACTATTTCTAACACCATCTCCTTCTTCACCTTACTTAGATCCGATGATGAGCTATTAGATATCGCCATTAAAGAACTGGTTATAGTGTCGATGTCCCATCGTTTATTAAATTTGTCATAAAACATAGTAGCAAGCAACCTAGCCACGTTATCTATTAGGCTTGTAGATTGCAATACGTCGGCATATGAATCATTCCTCAATTCTCTTAGTTTGATGTCGATCATTATGTCCATTGGTCTCGATTTCATAGTGTAGAAATAGAGTACGGATTCATAGCTGTCTAAACCTTCGATATTGAGCATAAACCAATAAAAATTTGACATAGCAACTTCATCTGTATCGGGGAATACAAATTCAGTAACATAATCTATTCTTTCAAAATCAACACTATCGATCTCATCGAATTTATTGAATATCCACGACTTATATATCTGTACCACAACAAGACCTAAAGACTTTTTTATGCAAAGATCATAGTGCTTCACCCTCCACTCAACCATAGTAGAATCTGTAATAAATATACTATCAAATTCATCTTCAGTTGAGATTGATCTTGTACCATCAAATATTGAGTCGAAGGTTGTAAATAAAAAGTTACGCATCATCGAGTAAGCGTGCTTATTTTTATCTGTTCCGAGAAAGTTAATATTCACATCAGTACATCTGGTATGAAAATCTCTCATTAACTCGAATACATTAGTGGAGAATTCATCTTTGGAACTATCAATGAAGATTTTTTTTGTAATTTTTAGCAGTAATTCGGAAATTTTAGCATACAAGTCAGCATAGGTAAGGTCGCTGCTATCTAGCATTACCTCGTTATTATAAAACATATCCAAGAAACGCTCTAAATAGTAGCTTAAATATACTGGCTTTTGTGAATACCTATTGACTATATATTTTTCGTACATTTTTAGCATATCAATAGAACGACTAATCGCCCTAAGATCGTCAATATGACTTAGATTGTCTGTCAAGATAGATAAAAAATAATCATGTAATTCATCTTCAAAATCAAATGGCAATCTTGGCTCTCTCCATATTGAGTTCCATGGTCTGACGTCATCAGACTTTACTAATGCGAATACTACTCTAGCGAACCGATATGAACTACCGGCTTCAAAATATCCATCCTCTTTAGTGTTCAGATCGGTTACAAGATCAGTTAGCCACAGATATGACCTGAATAGAGAGCCGATAAAAAATACCCAAGCGAGAATAATCGCTGGCGAAAGATACAGTTTAAATATTCCATTTGGTATAAGTGCGTAGGCTAAAACAAAAACTGTTGCGATCACCAAACCCTTTAGGCGTATAACATATTTAACTAGGGTCATTCGCATAAAAACTATTCTACTGTCATCAATTAGAGATATGGCTACAGGTATAAAGAGTGATATTAAAACAGCAGTAATACCTATGGCGTGATCAGAAAAGCTATCTCCAAAAAAAGCATGGGGAATATTATCTGGGTTCCATATCAGTAACAAAAATAATAAAATAAATAGTAACAAATACCCAACTGTGATTGTTAGTCTTGATAACAATTTCTGTTGATTAAATCTATAAATAAACGGCCCCGAAGAGTAATATCTATCAATAGAATAAGAGGGGTGTATATATGGATTTTTTGAAATATTAATTATCTTCTTGAGGCGAGACCACATAAATATATCTTAGCATTAATTAGTGTGAATAGGGACGGTTACTTCATCTATTGCTCTAATGATGAAAGTTTGAACATCCATCCACATATTTTTGAATCCGCTCTTGCTTATCATGCTATAATATGGTCATGAAACAAATAACACAAGAATATGGACTACAAAATCAAGGTGGATTTAGCGATACACGTTTAAGATTTTTCGTGCTTGGGTTTATGAGTTTAGGTCTAATCATGACACCATTTTTAGGAATGTTAGCGTCATTTATCGTGATGTTAATTTTTGCAATATTTACTGCAGTTAAAATCAATGAGTTTCAACAAAGTAATCAAGAGTCTATTTTGCTTCATCGTCAAGCTATGGATCGAATGTATAATTACGGTGCCAAAGCTGAGTATTATAGGATGCTGCTAAAACCATACGAAAAGAAAGCAATTAATCGAGCCGCTAAATCTCGAAAAGCCAATCAAATTAATCATATAAACAGTTTAAATCTAGCATTAAGTAGATAGGCGTAAACCTTTTATGCTGGTACTGGGAAAGACTCGCCAGATAATAACTTTCTCAGTTCATCAGTGGTAACAATTTTCATACCAGTAAGAATTTTTTCTAATTCTTCGCGTTTCCCGTTTGAAGATGGATCATTTCTGATATCACGAATGAAATCTTTTGGGTTATTTGTCACAAAATACTCACATTTCGCATGATAAGCAGAGTACAAATGTGCCAAGTCAAATCTGTCACTAACTTTATTTGGATGCATTATATCTTCTATGTCATCAATATCGTCGCCCGCCAAATAATCTCCTCCACCGAGAGTAGATACGCCTAGCATGAACACGCCCGGTATACTGTCGGCATGGCGGAGTTTTTGCTCGTAGTGACCTACATGCACCACCTCTAAATCATGTAGTCTTTTAAGATTTGTGATTTTCTTTCGATCGACTCCTTGATCTATATACACCTTAGTACTCATGCTCAACTAGACCTTACTGTTTTTAACTGCATCAAGTACCTCACGATGGCGTAATTCATCACGTTTATTCTTGCGCGATCCGCGTCGCCAGAGACGAAATGGAATAAATAAGATACCGAACAATACGTACATCACAAAATACCAAAGCATAACGAACATCCATGCGATACAAACCAAACAAATAGCAATTGGTATAAGAACCGCCCATTTCAATATCATATTACCTGTTTCAGTAATTTCCCAAATTCTCTGGTAAGAACCTGCAAATGAAAGAGGTGCTGAAATTACTATTTTTTCCGACGCTAGCTTATTAGACATAGTTACCAGACTGATACTAACTCTTTAAGATTTTCTTGCCACTGCGTAGAGTCTGTATGTGCAGCAACCGTGCCACTAAGGTTGCTAACTAGATCCTCTAGAGTTGCATTCCCAAGACTGCCAGATACAATCCTGCTGCGTGCACTTTTTAGGAAATCTACGAATTGCTCAATAGTTAGAGGAAAAATATTTTGAGGTCTGCCCTCAAATTCATACTTATTACTTATCCAGAATGTGTTCAAGGTATCTCTATGTATGTGTGGTGCAACAAATAAGCAAAACGCCTTCTTTTTAGGAATTGTATTTTCGAAATCACGTAAATGTCGCATCACAGGTTGACCTTCTGCGGTCCACTGATCGCGTCCGCAAAGTAGAGTTACCTCTACTGTCATGCCAAAGTTATCATACTCACATTCGATATCTGAAAGATTACCCCTAAAGCCTGTTGGTAGACCGTCGTCGCCAACCTTATAGCTTGGTTCGATACGCAATGCATCATTTAATACCATCATAGCTCTAGATACGTACCATTCAAAATCCAGCGATGGCCTAGAAGTGACTGGTTCATATCTACTACTAGAAATGATTGATATTTTATGGATAGCTTCATCCAGTGCGCTGACATCATGACGTAATAAACGTAATTTTTCGATCCTAACATCATTAATCTTTTCCTGCAGTATGTCCACCTGTTTTACTAGAGTCTTGCCGATAATATCCGAATTATCGATTGCCACAGAAACTTCTTTTGCTTCGCTGTCGAGTATCTCAGTAAGATTATCGGTAATTTTCTGTAAGTCTTTTTCATTTTGCCATGGCAGATCGTATGATAAGTCACCGAGGTATTCAAGATAAGCTTCTGCCGTCGTAAAATCTAGAGACTGGATAGACACTGATTCCACGATGCTCATAGCCTCAGCCATTTTGTCTTTTGCGATATCTACGTGTCTGCCAGCGCCTCGCAGTGCTATCAAACCAGATATTCGGAAATACCTAAGAGATGAGTCTGCATAATCTCTCAAACTTCCGATCTGCCTTCTAAGATTATCCTCATTTGAGTAACCATAAATAGCTATGACTCGTTGACGTTCGAAATTGCTGATAAAATCGCTTCTTTCCTTGCCAGACAAGTTGTGAGATTTTTGTCTGAATGCAATTATCTGCGTTGTTGCCAACTCGATAGAATTTTTTGACTTAAGAGAAAGCGCGAAAAGTCGGTACTCTCCCTTGGACAAACCTACTGGCTGATTGCCGAGTTGTTGCCATGCGTCATTTACGCCTTTTATTAGACGTAAAACTGCGGGGAAGGGTTTTATATCAAATTCATTATATCCAGACTCAATTGGGTTTGGGTATTGCCAACGGAGAAGAAACCTAGTAAAAAGTTCTTCGTCATCAATCTCACCACTTAGCCATTTTTTTCCAAGAGGAGTAATAATAACCGAGCTATGCGACTGTAGGGCGATACATAACCCGAATCTATTCAATACAGCAACAGACGTACGGCCTCGACCAGCACTGTCGACACTCCCTCTATATTTATCTATTATCCGATTGACGGTATTATCATCAATGTCTTCGTTCGGATCGGAGTCATAGACTGCGCTTGAAAGATCATCCCCGAGCGTGGCTCGCGTCGGTGTATAAAATCGCTTCTTAATTTGCAAGCCAAAAAAATGCTCTTGGCCACCGGCGTCAAAAGTAGTGCCCTCCATATCACTCAAGATACGAAGCAGGTTTTCCATTCGTTCTGGATTACGTACTGTAGTATTAAAACTCCATACTTCTGCCATACTTGAGATTATATCAAACTATTAGTAGTTAGTAACTAACACTTCTCGTGTAATATTATTTTTTGCGTTTGATTGATAGTTTGAGTTTTTATAATCGAAGTTCAATATGTGCATATTTAACCCTAGTCGCTCGACCCACTTTTGGAGAATAGCATTCTTTGTGCCCTTATGTTCGATAACATTAGAGAGTGCGAATCGTATTTTTTGTTTATTCAGACTAGTCAACACATCATAGAGGTCGTTTTCGTCTTTTTCGGACCATCCACCGCTCTCGTTGTATGCAGCCAAGCCAAGTAGATATGGCGGATCTAGGTATACAAAATCTTTACGGGATAACTTGTAATTAAGAAGATCCCTAAAATCCCCGGTTGTAAATTCAATATTTTTATCATTTGCAGCTTGGTTAAATTCGGCAAGATTGCGTCGTAAACTACCGTTATAATCACGTTTTCCAACAGGTAAGTTAAATTCTCCTTTTGAGTTAAAGCGGATCTGATTATTAAACGAATACATCACCAGTACTAACAGTAGCAACGTTTTCTTTCTTGAAGTTTTTGTTTTATTGTACGCAGCTCGTAACGACAGGTAGCGTTCTTTGTTGAATACACCTAGTCCTTTTGAACTTTCTGCGCCATATGCGTCATAACCATTTACATAGCTTTGGCTTAATCCATGCTCGTTTACGACTTCTAGTATTTCTTGGTGTAGCTCCTCAAAATTAGTGGATTTCATCAAACTTAGCAAGTGAACTACGTTATCGTTCTTGTCAACACAAACTACGCTTTTACTATGTGCATTAACGCCTACGTTCGCACCTCCGCAGAATATATCGTAGAAGGTATCTATGTCTTTAGGTATGTGTTGATTAATTTGTGGCATTAACTTGTGTTTACCACCCGTGTAGTTAAGCGGTGATTTTACAAACTCACGCTTAGATGCATTTTTATGGGTGGTGATTGTAACTGGTGTTGTTCTTATTTTATTCTCCACACGACAGAAAAATATACGCTCCATTAAGTCGTTCTTATCCGATTTGCCAGTAGTGAATTGCTTGAAAGTCTTTTCGTATATTGTCAATTTTCCTCGACGTTCCAGCGCAGATACTATTTCATGATCCGTAAGTCGCGACTGTGAACGAGCATTGCCATGGTCACCCATATCGTTATATGAAACTAAGATATATTTAGTATCTAATTTATCTATTAGGTCGCTAAACGCTTCTCCTGCTGACTTAAGACTGTACCTGCTCTTTATGTGGGATCTATCAATTTTTTTTGCGACACCGTAAACTGGATGTTTTCCCCATGATGCGATGTTTTCTAGTAAGTGATACGCATCTGAATATTGACGCGAATTATATGGGGGGTCTATATAGACAACGTCGGCTTTTATCGTTTTAACTAATTCATTTGCATCACATTTATATATATGACTGGAGTGCCTTGTTTTGATCAAGTTAAGAGGTCGTAGCACTAATTCTTTCTTCGGGATTTCAATTTTTCTGTATGCATCATAGTGCCCAACAGTGTTAGCTATACGATCTAAAGAATAAATTAGTGATGTGACTAGATAAGCCTTTTCGCGTTCACTTATTTCTCCCGATGTGTACAGATTTTCAATATTCTCTCGTATTGCCCCAATCCGCTTTGAATTATCGTGATCGAAGTATGTATTTGAAAAGTTACTTGAGAAATAATTTTCATCAAGCATAGCAGCATCTATGGAATTGTATTCATTTATTTTCGAAAGTGTAACATCAAGTCGAATAGGTTCTTTACCAAAAAAAGCAAGATATGTAATATAGTTAGAATCTAAGATGTCATTAACGATTATGTTAGTCTTGTTATAGAAATGATGTGCCACTACCCCCGTGCCTGCGAAAATGTCAGCAAACGATTTATATACTACGCTCTCTTGCTCTAACGTCTCTTCAATGAATTTCAACAATCTTGTTTTACTTCCAAGATAGCGTCGTTGATTTATCTTTACGAATGAACTTTTATTTCCAAAACCTGCATCAATCATAATACGATTGTATTGTGCTTGTGCTGTTTTGTAAATGCTTATTGTTATTGTATTTTTATAATTTTTATAATTAGCAATTTTTAATTGTATTGGGCTTATGTTTAACTATACTTTGCAATGAATTAGTTGACAAGTCAAATATATTAGGGTTACAATGCCCTCAGTGCAACATATATTAGCGTAGTAAGGAGTCCATGCCCTATGACGAAGCGAAATATTAACCTAATTGTAATATTGTTTGTGGCGATCCTGTCACCAATAGTGCTATCTTCAGACGCCTTTGCGGTAAGTGCAAACGTCACTCAAGTCGAGAACTTCATTCGAAGCGTCATCCAAGTCATTGCGGGTCTAGCCGGTCTAATAGCGACCGGATTTTTTGTTATTGGAGGCTTCGGATATATTACCAGCTCTGGAAATCCAGAGCATTTGGATCGCGCCAAAAGAACATTACTTTGGTCTGGAATAGGTCTGGCTATTGTTATAGCCGCATTCGTCATTAGTAATATTATCGTTGAAATAGCGACAAATTCTTTCGGGAGTTAATTAAACAATATGATGAGCCATCTAACCATGAGTCTGCGTCTCATGGCAGACTCATCTAGTGCCATCACGGTGGTGCACAATTATGTTACGCCTACGATGCAGGCGTTAATCGCTATTGCCTCGATAGCCAGCGTGTTTTTCATTATGTATGGCGGCATACTATACATGACTAGTAGCGGTCGTCCAGAAAAGTTAGATCAAGCCAAGGTAGTGCTCAAGAATACTCTAATTGGCGTAGCATTAATAATCGGGGCCGGTGCTTTGACGGCTATTTTGAGCGGCGCCATGACACAAACAGTCTCTCCGAGTAATGCGGTGCTACCAAGCATCGAAGCGATTCAACCGTCAAGTTCGAGCAATGGTCTGATTGACATACTAATCGGGGCAATTACTGGTCTTTTGAATAACATAATCCAAACCATAGCGGCGCCATTTATCGGAGCTCTCGATTTCTTTACAAAACAAACACCAAGCATGGTGGATAATAGCGCCGTTTTTAACCTGTGGTTAGTAACGGTTGGTATAACCGATGCACTCTTTGTGGTTGTCATAGGACTGGTTGGTTTTCATGTTATGAGTGCGTCTACGTTCGGTTTTGATGAAGTGGATATTAAACAACTATTACCAAGAATCGCTTTAATATTCCTACTCGTAAATACTTCGATCTTTGTAATCGACGCAATTATTGAGCTATCGAATGTTTTAATAGCGGCCATTCAACAAATTTCCGGTAGCAATACAGTCTGGCATACTTTAACTTCGGTTGTACAGGCGGCCGGTGGACAGAGTGTAGCGGCACTATTAGTCATGTTGGTATTTTTGGTGTTCTCGTTTATATTGCTTTTGTATTATGTCAGTCGTTTAGTGACGTTATATATTGGAGCGGTTCTATCGCCACTGATATTTTTAATATGGTTGATCCCTGGATTTCGAGACTTCTCGGAAACAGCAATTAAAACCTACATAACGACAGTATTTGTCATGTTTATACATGTCGTTATTTTATTGCTGGCATCGTCTTTATTCACCGGAATGGCGGCGGCTGGACTAGCTGGAGATGTGCCTAATGTTCTGACTTCAATGATAGTCGGACTATCCACGGTAATTATTCTACTCAAAACCCAAGGTGTCATGATGCAATTTAGTTACGTTAGCCTAGGAGCTCGTTCAACTCGCCAACTGGGTACGCAATTCGTCAACGGCGTGAGTTTCTTGGCAGGACACGGCAAGTCTGCATACCGTTCTGCATCAGACAGTATCGCAAACAGCCGTTCATCTTCATCATCGAGCTCAGGTAGCAGTAGAAGCTCGTCAGGATCTTCGGGCGGTAGTAAACAATCTAAATCAAAACCAAAGCCGATACAACAAGTTGGTTATCGTCGACCAAGATCTGGTGGCGTTACGGTAACGAGAGTTCCGGCTAATAAAACCGGCACAACATACAAGGCGCCATCCCCCGGACTAACACCACGACAAACAGCCAAAGAACAAGTTATGAATTCTGTCAGTAAAAGCAAGACTAAGACGAAAGAAGGAGGTAAAAAGTCATGAAAGCTACAATAGTGCCGGCTGAGGTCACATCGGTAGAAGATAAAATAACCGCTAATCTTAGTATGTCGCAATTAATACTATTTGCCATGCCTATGTTTATCGGGGCATTAATGTATTGGATATTGCCCCCTAGCATGGATTTTAGTCCATATAAGTTAGTTGTTATCGGACTGATTGCGGTGACTAGTTTTATCTTGGCTATAAGAATTAACGGAAAGATTGTCTTGTTATGGCTGATCACGATATCTAGGTATAATCGGCGACCAAAGTTCTACTTGTTTGACAAACGATCAATCTATGCGCGCGAAGATTATCCAGAGGTTAAGCAAGAAGCGAGGCAGAAAGTTACTACGACGAAACAGACTGGTCTTAGCTCATTGCCAAAGCTTAGTATCAAGGAGTCAGATTTCGTTTACTCTGCTCTGAATAATCCGATTAAAAGATTAAATTTTGAAACCAACAAGAAGGGAGAATTAAATGTTCGCATTACGGAAGTCCAAGGCTAGATCCAGTAGTCGCAGTCAGATTGGCATCAAGGGTATTAATGATGGTATTTTGATTTTACCGAATAACAGTTATCGAGCAGTCTTGGAGGTGTCATCGGTCAATTTTGAGCTGAAAAGCGAAGACGAGCAGGACGCAATTATCGAGACCTATGAAAGCTTTTTAAATTCGGTCGGTACTTCTTTGCAGATATTAATCAGAACTCGTGAAATCGACATGGATAAATACCTGAGCGACCTGAAAGAGCGTCTGGAAAGCGAAGCTGAACCGGTCTATATGGAACAGCTTAAAAATTACGAGGAGTTTATCAAATCGCTGATTTTATCGAATAAGATACTAACTCGTAGGTTTTACGTAATAGTGCCGTATAGCAATGTCGGCAAGCTGGATTTTGAATTGATTAAAGAACAGCTAGGATTAACGGTTGACGTTGTAGCTAAAGGTATGAACAGGCTTGGTATGCAAGTCAGGCAATTATCTAGTATCGAAGCGCTTGATTTGTTTTATAGCTTCTATAATCCGCAACAAGCCAAAATACAACCACTGACAGAAAAAGCGATTCACATGATTTATACTGCCCTGATCCAAAAAGAAGAGAAAGGAGCGAAATTATGAAACTGGCGTTAAAACGCAAGTCTAAAAAGAATAAAGCTGATGAATTAAACTTGGCTTTTGGCGAGCAAGACGCGCTTGATTTAATGTCATATGCCGGTCTAGAAGAAAATATCGACCATTTAAATATTGACGGCATATATATGCGGACACTATTCATATCCGGCTACCCGTTTGTGGCTTCAAGTGGTTGGTTGGACAGCCTAATTAACTTCAACCACGATGCGGATATTAGCTACCATTTACATGAAGTTAACGCACTTAGCGCTTTGCCTAAATTACATCGTAAAATTACAGAGCTCGAGTCAACTAAACGCGCCATGATTAGGGCTGGCAAGATTATTGGATCAGAAATTACCGATCCGTTAGATTCGGCTATCGAACTTCGAGATAAGATTCAACGTGGTCAAGAAAAGTTGTTCCAGATTTCGATATATGTTTGCGTAAGGGCCGAGAGTTTAGAAGAACTAAATAAAACTACAAAATTACTTGAGACTACTCTTTCATCTAGGTTGTTTTACAGTAAAACTGCTCGTTACCAACAGCTAGAAGCTTTGCAATCGATTTTACCAAGAGCCGAAGATAAACTGAACCAAAAACGTAATTTAGATAGTAGTTCGGCGGCACTCACATTCCCATTCATGTCATCCGAACTGGTGCAAGAAACTGGTATTTTGTATGGGGTCAATAAATCCAACAACTCACTGGTCATCTTAGATAGATTCAGCCTGCATAATGCCAACAGCATCGTATTCGCTCAATCCGGTAGCGGCAAAAGTTACGCCACTAAGGTTGAAATATTAAGACAGTTAATGCAAGGTACGAAAGTTATCGTAATTGATCCAGAGCGTGAGTATAAGCGTCTGGCTGATTCGGTCAATGGCACGTATATAAAAATATCTTCAACTAGCAAACAAAAGATAAATCCGTTCGATCTTACGACTACATTTAGAAAAATTAATGACCTTTCCGAGCATGTTCAAGATCTGACGGAAGTCATTGGGTTGATGTCTGAGGGTTTATCATCGAGAGAGAAAGCAGCCGTAGATAAAGCTATTCTAAAAATATATAAGAAAGCAAAAGATACGCAACCATTATTAGAGGACTTATATAGTGAATTGCAAAAACTCGGACAGCTCAAGCTATGTGAACGACTTGAAAAGTATATCTCAGGATCACTGGCCGAGGTGTTTAATTCCCAGACTAATATCAATTTAGAGAATCGCTTGGTTATTTTTGATATCAAAGACCTGCCGGAATCGTTAAGGCAAATCATGATGTTAATAGTCTCCAATTTCGTACAGAACCAGGTTAAGGCACGGCCAGAGAGACGACTACTGGTTATCGATGAAGGTTGGATGTTGCTCGAACATGAAGAAAGCGCCAGATTCGTATCGGGTCTAGTACGTCGAGCCAGAAAGTATTATTTAGGAGTGTCGATAATCACCCAGCAAGCGAATGACTTTTTACATAATGACTATGGCCGGGCTATTGCCTCGCAAAGCGCTCTACGAATATTAATGAAACAAGATACTACTACCATTAAGAACGTGGCTAGTGAGTTTAATCTTAGTGAATACGAAGAAAGTTTTCTGCTGACATGCGAGCGTGGTGATGCATTAATTATTGCCGATCAGAACCACGTTGCGGTTAAGATTGTTGCTTCCGACAAAGAACACCCGTTAATAACAACTAATCCGGCTGAGTTATATCATCTATGAGCCCAGTCCTCGTTATAAGTATGCTAAACGGCAATATCAGGAAGTATGCTATCGCGGCGGCCTTAACTGTCACGTTCGTCCTTATGATGCCGCTACTAGCGATATTATCTTTAGGCGAGGACGCAATGAGCTTTTTGGCCGGCAGTGCGAGTGCTCAGTCGGCCGAAGAACAAGGTTTTTATATGGGTGCGGCAGTTCCAGGTGATACCTATGCTTGGGGTAATTGCACTTATTGGACATTTGCTATGAGGTTATGGGCAGATAAACCGATCCCAACTACTTGGGGTAATGCCAATACTTGGGATGAAAATGCCGTTTTAGATGGTTATGTAGTTGATCATGTGCCAGCCGTAGCAACTATTATGCAGACGGATGACGGTGATCTTGGCCATGTGGCTTTCGTAACGACAATCAATGCCGAGACCGGACAGTGGACGATATCCGAAATGAATGCACCGAGGTTCAATGTAGTTAGTACTAGAACTTTCGATAAGTCATCAGCTATATACTACGATTTTATTCACGACAAGATGGAGCCAACTCCATGATAATCGAGGCATTTAATCGCAAGCATCTGAAACAACGCCAAATGATCTGGTTGGAGGTAACGCCGCCATCATCAATTGCAAAAACCCCGGAGTCCACCGAACAACTTTTCTCTGTCATACACGGGATGCATTCTACTCGTCGATTGAAAGACAAACTTTTATCACGATCGCCAGTAATGAGCTTTGAAATTGTATCAACCAAGAAAGATGGAATCCGATATTTGATTCAAGTAGAAAAGCCCAGCTCAGAAACGATTCAAAAAGCCATCACAGCGTACATACCAGACGCTAAAGTTAAAGAAATTAACCAACTAACTCACACCTGTTCTCATATCGTAGATTTTAAAGCAACCGGACATTTTGTTTTGCCGCTAACCCTTGCGTCCGCGTTTGATCAACACGATCCATTGTCTTATGTAACTGGTGCTATGACAAAACTAGATGAAGCTGAGCAAATAAGCCTGCAAATTGTGTTATCGCCTATAAAATTGCGCGAAGCTAGTAAGCTGGCTCGAAAAATACTAAGTAATGAGGATATACTATCTAAAGTCAGCGCTGGAAAGTTTGTGTGGTTGCAACAAGCAAGCAACGTATTAAATAAAATAGCCTTTGGCCTAACTGATTTAACAGGCGAAGTATATAACAATTCATCATCTAGCTCGTACACTATCCACACAGATAAACAAGATATTTCATTCAAATCTCAAGTTGCAAAACGCGAGCGACCAGCGAGAACACTGAGTAGCTTTGAGCAAGAATTAATGCAATCAATGCACCAAAAAGTAACTCAGCCACTATTTAAAGTTAGCCTGAGGGTATTAACTAGCGGAACAAATGCCAAAGAGCATGCACGGGCTATCAGGAATGCCCTAAATGGATACAGCGTACCGCTTTATCAATCACTAAAAGCAAAAACTAATCTGTCATATCTTCGTAATCATAGACGCAAGTTAGCAAATTCAAGATTACCGGCATTATATTGCCATAGTTCTATGATATTGTCGGCTGCAGAAGTTGCCGGACTATATCATTTCCCGTCAAGCCGAATTAGCCGAACCGATAATCTGATTACATCGCTAAGCAGAACTCTACCGGCGCCGACATCACTTAAAAATAATCCAAAATTAGACGTAATTATTGGTGAAAACGTACACCACGGTGTAGTAACTCCAATTGGGTTAACCGAACAAGAGCGCCAAAAACACTTATACGTTATTGGCGGGACTGGTAATGGTAAAACTACTACCCTGCAGTATCAAATAGTACAAGATATACAATCGGGTAAAGGCTTGGCGGTTATTGATCCGCACGGTGACATGGCAGAGACACTACTGGGTTATGTACCAAAGAATCGTATTATAGATGTTATATATTTCAACCCCGATGATCTTGAATATCCAATAGGATTAAACCTACTAGAACTAACAGACGAATTAAGTGGTAACGAGTTACTTCGCGAAAAAGACATAATCACAGAGTCAGTCATATCTATATTTAGGAAGATATTTTCGGATGAAGATAGCGGCGGACACCGTATCGAATACATACTGCGAAATACTATTCAAACAGCACTAACCATAAAAGACGCCACATTATTCACAGTGTTTGATTTACTAAACGACGGAAAATATCGCAAGACAATCATAAAAAGCTTAACAGACAAAAATCTAATCAACTTCTGGAATAATGAGATTGGTAAGGCTGGTGACATGCAGAAAGTAAAAATGGTCGCTGGTATCACAGCCAAGATCGGACGTTTCTTGTTTTCAGCATCAGCAAAACAAATCCTTGAACAGCCAAAATCCACAATCGATTTTGACGATATAATTAACAGTGGCAAAATCCTCATTTGCAACTTTTCTAAAGGTTTAATTGGCGAAGATACGTCAGAACTATTTGGAATAAAAGTGCTAGCAAAACTACAGCTTGCTAGCTTACGTCGAGCTCGCATTAAACAAAGTGAGCGTCGAACATTTTATATTTATGTTGATGAGTTTCAAAACTTCGCTACGACATCATTCGTGCAAATGCTCTCGGAAGCCAGAAAGTACCGAATATATATGGTCATGGCCGAACAGTCTACCTCACAGCAAGATGATCAACAAATGGTAAACATTATTCTTGCTAACGTTGGTACGGTATTATGTTTCAGAACCGGCAATCCTCGCGATGAACAGATATTACTACCACTTTTTAGCCCTTACATCGGTCCAGGCGAGATAAGTAATCTACCAGCCTATTGCTTTTATGCGAAACTATCTGCTGTACAACCTCAAGAGCCATTATCGGGACAAACATTACTGCTTGAAAATGATGGCGATGACAAAATTGCCGAAAAGGTTATGATAGCTTCTAGGTTGTATTATGCTATGAAACAAAAGCCTTCAGAAACCAATAAATCGAAAAAGACACCTAATACCAACAAAGATAATCAACAAACAGCAACGTCAGCTACCACAAGCTCTGGTGAGGCGATGATCGATGAGACCTAATATTTATATAAGATATTCATGACTATCTTATACAGATAGAATAATAACTAACTGTAAGTTGTGCGCTTAGAGGTAGTATAATAGAAGTCGAGATGGAAGTTTACAATAATGAAGAAGATTGATCTTCATATACACACTGTGGCTACTATTTTTGATGCCGACTTCATTTTTGATATGGCAAAGTTGTCTGAATATGTAAGCGTGATGGGATTAGACGGAATTGCCATAACAAATCATAACATGTTTGATAGGTCTCAGTTCGACTCAATATCAAATACCTTAGATATCACGGTACTGCCAGGAATTGAGGTTAGTCTCGGATCGGGTCCAGGCCATATGTTATTGATATCTGATCGTACAAATCTAGATGATTTTACTGCAAAGTGTGCAAAAATATCAGACCAAATAAAGACCGGTAATGATGCTATAGATATTGCACAATTAACAAGGATATTTGGTGACTTATCAAAATATTTATTGATACCACATTATGATAAAAAGCCCCCTTTAGATCAAATTAGCTTGGATGCACTGGGGACGAATTTTATAGTCGGAGAGGTATCTAGCGCAAAAAAATTTATTTATGCGCTTAAAAACAATGAACTTCCAACTCCGTTATTGATGAGTGATGGGCGCGCAAAATCCGATTGGGAGTTTAAAACTCGTCAGACATATATAGATATCGGGACCATCGACATCAGATCTATAAAAATAGCTCTCGCCGATAAAACAAAACTATCTCTTTCAGATAAGGACGGGAGTGAGCTAATTCAAGTCACGCCTAGCGGTATTACAATATCCAGCGGATTAACAGTAATTTTGGGAGGAAGGTCGTCTGGGAAGTCCTACACTCTTGATGAAATCAGCAAATATAATGACCATGTAAAATACATCAAACAATTTGACCTTATTGAAATAGATCCAGAAAAAGAGGCTCAAGCCTTTAATGATCGCGTCGGCAAGCGACAACGACAATATGGAGACAGTTATCTTGAGAAATTTAAGGACGTTGTCAATGATGTAAGAAATATATCTATTGATAAAGACGAGCGTAGAGTAAATGAATACCTCGAATCGTTGATGAAATATGCCGCCGATACCGAGAGACAAGATGCGTTTTCTAAAGCAATAATCTTCTCAGAGTCGGAGTTGCATATTGATTATGGTGAAAAATTAGAGAAGATAATTGAAGCCACAAAAACCTTACTAAACCCCGGAAAATATTCAGATATCTTAGAGCCACATTTAAATCGCGACGACTTAATTGGTTTATTGCACGATTTGATTATTCGGTATAGAAGCGAGGCTACAATCATAAAAAAACAAGAGATAGCTAATGATCTAGTAGCATCTATTAAACACCGTTTAGGAGCCATGTCGGCAATTTCACCAATAAAAGATGTTGATCTGCTTGAGATTGCACGCAATAAGGCTAAAATAGTGAAGTTTTCTTCCATTGTTAAGGAAATCCAAAAACCTAGAACCATAACCACAAATGTGGTAGGAAAATTCAAAATAGAGCAAAGAAGTATACCAATAAAAGGGGCCCAAGACCTAAAAGACATTAGCGGTAAAAAATTGGGTTTTTCTGACGCATTTCCTCATTACAACAACCCTTACGGTTTTCTGGAGGCACTCAAATCGATAGATGGTGTCGATCCCGAGACTTACTATAAATATTATACAAAAATCGAATACAACATACTTAATCAGTATGGAGTGCCAGTTTCGGGCGGTGAACGTGCAGAATTTAGGCTAATTAATGAAATAGGTACCGCAACTAGCTTTGATATGCTGTTAATTGATGAGCCAGAGTCATCATTTGATAACATTTTTTTGTCATCAGATGTCAATGAGACTATTAAAAATATAGCTAAAAATACTCCTGTTGTAATCGTGACACACAATAACACAGTTGGCGCATCGATAAAGCCAAATTACTTAATTTATACAGAACGTAATATAGTAGAAGGAAGCCCGATATATAAACTCTACTCAGGTAGGGCCACTGACAGGTCATTAGTCAGTGATAGCGGTGATACTATAAGCAATAGTGAGGTTACTCTAAAATACCTAGAAGCTGGTAAAAATATATACAACGAAAGAGGTCAAATATATGCAATGCTTGAAAATTAATGATAGCAAGGGGCAATTCTCTGTAGATGGAACGTCTTTTAAGCCCGTGGACGAGATGAAAAAGGAAGATATTTTATCAATTATTGATACTATTTTAGACCCTAATCAGGAAGTTGAGATGGACGAGTACGACGCCAATCTCATTTTAAACCCAGCACAAAAAATCATTTATGACGGATTATACACAAAGTTCATAGAACTACAAAACAACAAAGCTCAATTTAATAGTGAAATTAATGAGCTATATGATGATGAACTTGAATCCTACAAACAAGAGGGGTCTGAAGAATAATATTCTGGATTAATTACTAATCGTTCGATTCATTTTTGTTGAATTTATTATACAGATCCTTTAGTTCTCCGTCACTCGATACATGCCCCATTTCATGAAAACGTTTCGAGTAGTGCTCCAAAAATGCGATTGCATTTTCTGGCGTGGCGTTCTCTGGATCAATAGTTTTTATGTATGCGATAACCTTATCGATATCAGCTTCGCTAATCTGGTATTCTTCAAAATTATTTGTATCCGTCATACAGACTCCTTATCTTAAATATCTTTTTAAGCCAATAAATGTTAGTAGTTCTTCGGCAAGTAATACTGACGTAATCCTTCTCATTATCTCACAACTATCATTAAACGATAGGATATTCAGACTACCTTCCCAAGTTATGCCTCTATCAATGATAGCTAGTTTGCGATGGTGCCCTACAGTGTACAGCACCTCTATGCCCAACTCATGCATATCATAGATAGCATTCAATGCCTGTTCTCGGTATATGTCTTCGTGATCGTCTGGATTACGAGTGTTAATGATAATGTGGACATTACGCCGTCTGAGCTTTTTGAATACAGGCAGCAAAGTTTCCATACGTCTTGTCGTGATAAACGGGCTTTCTACTATCAACTCATCATGACACGCACGCAAATCTCGCACAAATGCCTTATAAAATGTATTCTGGTCATAGAGCGACGAGCCTAATAGGTTTTCAGCCTTCTGTCTATGTAGCAGCTTAAACATGGCGCATACTCTTTTCTGTTTCCGGTTCAATGACTTCAATTTGACCATTAATACTTACAAAGCCCAGTTGGACTAGCTTATCGTACACAAGGTATAAACTGCCCTCAATCTGATTCCACGACAGGTCGATGTGGTGTACCAACTAAAGACGAGACCATCAGTGGTCTCTTTTTAGTATATTTGACTATATAATTATATTAGTTTATTATATGCATAGTAGCCTGTTGTAGGCTAGAATTTTTATAATTTGGTTCGTTAATC
>JAAXWV010000371.1 GCA_013334845.1 Candidatus Roizmanbacteria bacterium
CGCCCGTGGTGCCATATCAAGCGCGCCTTGATCTTCGACGATTGGGATCACAGCACGGGGAAACCGTCGATCCAGAACGTCCATGTCGAACCAGTATTGAAAAGCTTTATTATAACATATAAGTTTTCAACCTAGATAAATAGTGTTTTTCAGGAACACAATACAGCTTGGTTGCCCTGCTTGTCAGATATTTAAGTTGGGTGTAGAATAGAACTGACCTGAACGCGCTACTGTACAAAATGGACAAGTTTCATAAGGAGTGTCTCATGGAAGAACCAGTTCTCAGCCTTGAAAAGTTTAATGAGGAATGGCTTTCAGATATTCGGGCCGGAGATCCTTCCACTGTTATGTTGGGAAATCGATTTGCTCACAAAATCCTTACTCAATGGTTAGATATTGATGAAAATAACGACGAGGTCATTTACTGTGATGGTAGTGGAGATGGTGGAATCGATATTGCATATTTATATGAAAGTGATTCAGGAACCGATGCGGGTTCTGAATCTCATACTTGGTATCTTGTTCAAAGCAAATACGGCAAGGCGTTTCAAGGAAATTCAACCCTACTAAAAGAAGGTCAGAAACTAATCGACACACTTGACAACTCGAACAAACGACTTTCTTCATTAGCTCAGGGATTATTAGAACAACTTACAGCTTTTAAACGGCGTGCTTCCGAAAGGGATCGAATTGTTTTAGTCTTTGCAACTGAAGATCCGTTAACCAATGCTCAACGTAAAACTTTAAGTGACGTGAGAGCAATGGGGCGCGAAAGAATTGGTACGATTTTTGATGTTGAATCAGTATCTATTGATACTATTTACAAAAGAACACTGGAGGATATGTACTCATCTTCTAAACATATCAAGGTTCCTATTTTTGCGAATCCTGCCGCTCAAGCGAAATCTACCGATAATTTACTTGTCTGTTCGGTGTCTTTATTAAATTTGTATAGATTTCTTGAGAGCTACCAAGAAAAAACCGGTGATATAGATCAACTTTACGAGAAGAATGTGCGTCGTTTTTTAGGGGGTCGTGGAAAAGTAAATAAAGCCATACAGCAGACATTAAAAGATGCTCCGGAACAGTTTGGTTTCTATAATAACGGAATAACCATTGTGGTTACAGACTTTTCCACAAGTGAAAACGGCACTTTACGCCTTACTGATCCTTATATTGTAAACGGATGCCAAACCACTCGTACAATTTGGGATGTTTTTCGTCAGCGATTCAAGTCAGGAGGTACGGGTCTTGATCCTGAATTGCAAAATTGGCAGGAAAGAACCGAACTGGGAATTGTTGTAACGAAAATTGTCAAAGTAGGAGAAAGTGGCGAAGAGTTGCTTCAAAAAATCACACGCTACACAAATAGCCAAAATGCCGTCAAAGAGAAGGATTTTTTGACCCTCATTTCGGATTTTCGAATATGGAAGCGTGAAATAGAAGAACGGTATGATATTTTTCTGGAGATTCAGCGTGGGGCATGGGACTCCCAACGTGCCTATCAAAAACAACACCCACAACAGAAACAGTTTTCAAAATATGCAAATGCTTTTGATTTACTGAAGGTTTATGGTGCTGGTTGGATGGGTGAATCTGGGCAGGCATTCGGACGAAATGCGGCGTTTTTGCCAAATGGGATGATCTTTAAGCAAATCGTAAATAACGAGGAAAACCCCGAGCCTTTTGATGTAGATGATTTATACGCAGCTTATCAATTACAACAAGCCTCCGAGGATTTTAAATTCGGCAGGACTGGCGAAAACAGTCGTAAA
>JAAXWV010000372.1 GCA_013334845.1 Candidatus Roizmanbacteria bacterium
TAGACACTTTAAAACAAGTATTTGGGGTGGCTGATGGGGCTCGAACCCACGACAACTGGAATCACAACCTAGGATGCATAATCACGTAACTCTATAAAATATATAGTTATTCTAGAAACTAGTGTCTAATATTTTTGCTTAGTTTGCCTTAGCATAGTTAGTTCCAGCCTTCTTTGTTCTTATTTTATTAGACAAAATCATGATTAGATTCGACCTGAGTGTAACAAATATTTGTAGGTCTCAATCGAATCACCTAAGAACGCAAAGATTGTATATCGTGTAAGTCTCGCTTGGATATGTCGTATAACACTGCCAAAAAATATGTTGGGACTCCGAATGTTCTTGCATATATTATTATGCATCCCCATAAACAAGGAAACAGAGATGTTAAGATCAATTAATAAAAATATTCTAACTGGCCTGATCACAATCTTGCCTGTAGCGCTAACGCTTTATCTGCTCTACTGGTTTGTTGTGGCAACAGAGTCCTTTCTTGGGGATACGATCCGAGCTGTGATGTCAGATGAATTGTACAGACCCGGAATGGGTGTAGCCGCTGGTCTGCTGGTGGCCTTTATAGTAGGAATGCTTATGCATACGCTTATTGCACGGCGTTTGTTTTCAAGAGGCGAACAGATTTTCTATCGCCTGCCTTTAATTAAATCGGTATATCTGTCGATTCGTGATCTACTGGATTATTTTTCGTCAGAAAAAAAGAAAGATTTTGAGCAAGTAGTAGCAATTACTTTTGGAGATACTGGCATGCAAGTGGTTGGCCTTGTAACCCAAACCGACATGAAACAAATGCCTGCTGAATTCAGTCAGCAAGATAGTTTGCTGGTTTACGTACCCATGAGTTACGGAATCGGTGGTTTTGCAGTGCTGGTTCCTCGCAGCGCCACACGACCTCTGAATATGAGCATGGAAGATGCAATGCGCTTCACACTCACTGCAGGGGTGACCGCTAGCCCTAGGTCCGAAAGTGATGTCGAGTAAACTGGAGTTTACTTGGAAGGATCGTGTTTTTATGTTTAGCAGCTGGCAGTGTCCTCCTGCGCCATCTGACCTTCATTCTGTTTGCCCTTTTGGACGGGGCAAAGGTGGCTTGGCGACGCTGGATACTGTTTATCCATCTCCCAGCTGCCGCTTGGGGGTTCTTTGCTGAGTTCACTGGTTGTGTCTGTCCGCTTTCGCATTTCGAGAACTACTTTCGCATCAAAGTGGGGCTGTCCGGCTGCACATAGAGCTTATGTTTGCCTTAGCATGGCTAGTTCCTGCCTTCTTTGCCCTTATTTAAATAGACAAGATCATGATTGGATTCGGCAAAAACTGTCATTCGATTTCATCGTTTAATGCTCAAAATATCCAACAATTAATGATTTACAATTAAAACGAAACGATTAGGAAACAACAATAAAATTGTCATCGGATCATGTTTTCGTACGTTAATTATGAACAACCAACAATAGGAGATTCCACTTGAAACATTTTCTAATTGCAGCGGCGCTAGCTGTTGCCGCCATTACTACTCCAGCACTCGCTGCAGATGTTGGAGTGTCTGTTAGTATTGGGCAACCAGGCTTTTATGGTAGAATCGATATTGGTGATTACCCTTACCCTTATCCACGAGTAATCTATCGTCAACCAAGAGTCGTTGAGCGCGTATATATTGAACGCGAGCCAATTTACTTGCGCGTACCTCCGGGCCATGCTAAAAACTGGCGTAAACACTGCCATAGATACGATGCCTGCGGTGAGCGGGTTTATTTTGT
>JAAXWV010000098.1 GCA_013334845.1 Candidatus Roizmanbacteria bacterium
TCTTGACCAAAAAATTGCCTTAATCAAGGAGAAGGCGGTTTGTGACGCCGGACTTTACTTTGGCACAACCGGGGACAACTGGAGTGAGTTTGAGAAGGTGTATGGAAAAGCAATGGGAATCAAGGTATATCTCAATCAGACAACGGGGAATTTTCTTGTCAACACAGATATTTTAGACATGGTATATCAAAACTGGAAAAGCACCCAGCCAATCCTTACCCATTCAGAGGCGGATACCGTGGGCGAGGTTATTGCAGCAGTCCGAAAATACGGAAAACAGACTCATGTCTGCCACATCTCCAGTATCGATGAACTCGAACCCATCCTCAAAGCTAAAGAGGAGGGACTTCCGGTCACTTGTGGAGTTTGCCCGCATCATCTGTTTTTGACAGAAGACGATGTGCCAAGATTGGGTTCTTATGGTCTCATGAAGCCCTCTCTAAAGTCTAAAAAAGATCTTGAATTCCTGTGGAAGCATATCAAAGATATTGATACGGTCGAATCAGACCATGCTCCTCATACGAAAGAAGAGAAAGAATCCGAGAAACCGCCATTTGGTGTACCAGGATTGGAAACAACACTACCGCTTCTCTTAACTGCGGTGAAAGAGGGAAGACTGGAGATGGACGATATCACCCGAATGTGTTACACGAATCCGAAAAAAATTCTCCACCTTTCTTCTACACAAAACGCTGAAATTACGGTAGAATTGGATAATTATTACGAACTGAAAGATGAGGATATTGTGAGTCGGTGCGGTTGGACTCCATATCGGGGAATGAAAGTTGTGGGGAAGGTGACGTCGGCATCTATCCGTGGGACGAAAGCATATGAGAACGGCACTGTATTGGCTAAGCCAGGAGATGGAAAATTGATAATACCAGTTACAATATAACTATGAAAATCAATGCTCAACAAAATATAGGAGAACTTCAAAAATTTCAGCAGATTCTTCATAGGGGCTATGTCACTCCACCATCTCAGTGGACATATGATATTGAAAAATCTTATGATTGGAATTACGAATTCGGTCCTTTTTTTAAAGGACATACACCTGAACGTCACATTAAAGCGGAAAAACAATTTTTATCTTATAAAGTAAACTCCTTATTTGGTGTCCCTGCAGGCCCATTATTAAATAGTAAATGGATAGAACTATACTCAAAGCTTGGCTTCGATATTTTGACTTACAAAACTTTTCGTTCTCGCACATATGCTGCTCATCCTAGGCCACATATGCTTTATGTAGAACCTTCTGACATGGAGAAAACATTTATCGGAAAGCCCTATACAAAAACTCACGATGCGGTGACGATGACAAATTCATTCGGTATTCCTTCAAAAGATCCTGATGTCTGGCAAATGGATTTCAAGCGAGCACTTAAAGTTATTCAGCCAGGACAGGTAGTTATTGCTAGTATTGTGGGCACTTTAGAAGGTACTAACAACGAAGATGAATATATAAATGATTTCGTCCAAACGGCCTTATTGGCAATGAAGGCAGGTGCATATATTATAGAGGTTAATCTTTCTTGTCCAAATCTTCATAATGTCGGATTATTGTGTTTCGATCTTTCGTTATCAACCCGCATTTGTTCGGCTATTAAGAATGCGATTGGCAACATACCGCTCTTAGTCAAGATATCCCATTTTGATAATATGGAAACGACCCGAAATTTTGTAAAAAATACCCACGAGTATGTGGCAGGCTACTCCGTAATTAACACAGTTCAGGGCAAGGTAGACGATATCCAGGTAAAGAGGGAAGTGATGAGAAAGATTGGAGTAAGCGGGCTATGCGGCAGTTATATCCGCCCTTATGGCCTCATGATGGTTGAACGTTTGAAAAAGATACGTGAGGAAATGAATCTCGATTACGCTATTGTCGGGATGGGTGGTGTTACGACACCGGAAGATTATGAGTTATATCTTCAGACCGGAGCGGATGCAGTGCAGGCAGGTATTGGAGCCATGATGGATCCATATTTGGCACACAAAATCTATGAGAAGCAAGCTGTACACGCATCTAATTATCATCAAATTAAATCACTCGGAATGCCAACCCACCACATTCCTCACCACTACGATTTGAAACAATTGAAAAAAATGTATCTTGATATGATATATTCTCCGATCGGTCCTGAGGTGCGGAATGTATTATTTATCGACGAAAAGCCATTTGAGCTAAAACATGGAGAGACTAATGGCAAACAGTCGCATATTTATATAAATCACCGGATAGTACTAATGCATGATTGGTGGGACCGAAAATTGCTCGCACAAATTTTCGATACGCTTATTCGTGAAAAATTGTTGCCAGTCGGGGAGGATTCATATACTATGCTTGCGGTCCCGTCCTATTCCAGTCCCGAGCTCACTGCATGCGTGTTGGAAAATTTCGGTGAGCGAGTAAACCGGATAGTGCAGATCTCTCAAGAGACCATACAAAAAGAAAAAGGCGACTACCGAAATTTTGAGAATGTTGACGATCTGCAAAAACCTCTGATCGTGGTCGACGATGTGTTTACTTCCGGTCGAACAGTCAAAGAGGCATTAGACGAGTACGCGAAGCAACATAGTAATCGACAGATTGATGTAGCAGTATTGGTAACACGTGATCCTAAAACAGTTGAGGCTTTTAATAATCTCCCTAACCGCCATATAACATCCTTGGTGACGTTAGACGAGATATTAAAATATCACTGGAAACAGTTTACACCACTTCAGAAAAAATTGATAAAAGCTGAACGACTACAATTGAGATAAGTTTATCATAAAGCCTTAATCATGATACCATTCCGGGAGAAAGTGGCGTAGCGCATGACCGGCATCGCCTACAGCTCGATGCCCTACGAGATAATAGAACTCATTGAGCTCTTCGGCGAGTCCAACGCTATAAAAAAGTGAGTCTATCCCAAGTTTATACAAAGCTTGCCGGTTAAAAAGCACACCTTGTTTTGTCATGCTTATGGAACGATGCTGAATCCGTTTGGGCCGTGATTCGGCACTTGCCATCGCCACAACTATGGCAGCCAATGAAGCACCGGATGCCGGATTGATAAAATCACATACCTGTATATCACATCGTGCCAGTTTCTTTATATCGTTCTCTTCCCGCCACTTAATAGTCACCGTCAAATATTCTTCTGGCTCATCCTTGAGATGTGTGCGTTTGGTCACGACTCTCACTTCTTCAGAAAGTAGGGCGTTTTTGCCACTATTTAGAGCCAAGCGGGTTGATACGAGTCCAGCTCGTTCGAGGCTAAGTAAATAATCAGCAACTACGGAAAATCCGAAGTGAGATTCGTATTTTCGGAGAAGTTTATATCCCTGTTTTGTCAGATTATAATACTCTTGGCAAAAGATACAATCATCATAAAGGCTGGGATTTTGAATAAATCGTTGGGCAAGATCGTTCAGCTGCGCCATCAGAGAACGAGCCTCATTGAAGTGTTCCTCAAGTACGATAATTCCTTGCCTTGGAGATTTGTACTGCCACAAACCAAACTGACCTTCATATGTTCCGATGAGGGGCACAAAAGTATCTTGGAATCGGATCACTTGGTCAATGTATGGGTCCCCGTGAAACGCGGAAGGGTCGCGCAGATATGGCAAGATGTTGATTTTTCGATCTAGATTATGAATGACGATTGTGTGGTTGTTATATTTATAGTTATGTTCACCTGGCAAAGTAGCCTTAGTACCCAACATAGGATTTTCGTAATGTTAAGTAATTCTCGACGAGCTTTTCATCAATTCCGCCAAGCATGGTCATCTCGTCAAATACGAGTCGAGGCATAATACACCCAGCACATGGGTTTTTTGCTTGAGTAGTTAAACGGTATTTTTCTTGCTGGAGATATTTGGCAATCTGTGCCCCGTTCATATCCCAAACTTGACTATCTTTATAAGTTACAGTGTCTGCATTCCATAAGCACCCCAAGTGCCCGCCAGCTTTGTCTTTTCCTCGTACTTTTTCTTTTTTTGATGCTCCAATTTGCACATATCTTCCTGCAAAAGGTGTTTTATAGCATCTCCATGTCTCAAACCCAGATATGCGCTTAAGTATGAGCTGCAGATCATCTTGGTAGGTAATAAATACACTTTTTAATAGAAGAAAATAGTGAAGCCGTTGGATAAGCACCCGATCATTAGAGACTCGTGAAACTTTTTTCGGATCATTCTGTACATAATGCTCGGCTATACGATTGTCGATAAACGACTCAAGCAGAGGCAAGTCTTCAGGTAAAAATTCTACATTGTTTCCCCAGAAAGAAGTTTGCGCTGGATACGGATTGATAAGGATATGTGGAAAAATCTTTCTGAGCTCAGTAATCTGGTCTTCGATAAAACTGATGTTTCCCCGATGTACGACCAGATTGAAGAGCATGGTTGGAAAGGAACCAGTATATTTTTGAGAAAGTTTTGCAGTATAGATCGCTTCGCATGCTTTTCGTTTCTGTCCAAAAATTACAGGAATGGTGCGGATTTTTTCCGCAAGCTCCTCAAGACTCATATCATTGAGTAATCGAAGATAACTAATGCTATCAAAATCATCTGCACTGTCGGCCAAGTGTGTGGGAGGAGCCTCGAGGATCCCTTGTAGGAATTTCTCATCCCTCATAAATCTTCCGCCGGTCGTTGTCAGATTAACCATGAAGCCATCGGCGACAAGGCGTGAAATGAGGCTATTTATCCGTGGATGAAGCTCGGGGTTTCCTCCAAAAAGGTTTACTTCAATCTTGCCGGCTGAGAGAGTTGTTTTAATGTATTCTTTGATGGTATCGGGAATACAAAACTGAGTAGAGTATCGGTCGATATCCCCGTTTGCGATAAGCCGTTTATTGAGATCATAGAGCCCTTTTGCCGCTCGATGGATACCTATCATGATTTTTTCAAAAGGGACAAGTGTCAGCATAGTGACAGATGGATTAGAGGTGCGTGCAGCCGGACACTCGTAATTTCCTGTTTTTTGACCGTTAGTTAAAAGTCGACAGTTGTGGTCGCAAAACATGCCATCTATAAAATGCGTTTGATTAATGTTTTTTTCAGCAACGTTAATATCAAATTGTATCCCACCTGCCAAATCTGATAGTAAACCTAGGTTTTTCGCTTTGTTGGCTATAGTAATAGAATCTGTGACTTTTTTCATATTTAATACTTGAAGTAGTATTTAGATTTTTATAATCTCCTCCCACGGAAAAATATCTCTCCCGAAGTGACCGTAAGCCGCTGTCTTTTGATAGATTGGCCTACGCAAATCGAGTCGTTCAATGATTCCTTTTACCGAAGTATCGATAAGTACTTGAGTGAAATCACGAAGTGCTTTCTGACTTACCTGGGCTGTGCCAAAGGTCTCAATATCCTGCATGAGGGGTTTTGTCTGACCGATCACATAGGCGAGCCGTACCTCGCATCGTTTGGCTAATCCGTGGGCGACGATATTTTTCGCGATGTAGCGGGCTGCATAAGCTCCTGAACGATCGACTTTTGTCGGATCTTTTCCCGAAAATGCGCCTCCACCCACACGGGCCATGCCCCCATAGGAATCGACCACAATCTTCCGCCCTGTGAGCCCTGTATCAGCTGCCGGGCCGGA
>JAAXWV010000373.1 GCA_013334845.1 Candidatus Roizmanbacteria bacterium
CTAAGATTAAAAAGAAAATTGAGGGCTTCAGGTATTATATTTGCAGTGTTTAATTGTAAAAAATAGTATTTTGCTTAAGAGGAGAACATAAAAATCATTTAATTAACGGAAAGATAAATGTTTAAATGTTATGTTTCTTTTCATGGTATGCATATGATAATGTATGTTTGTTAAGGATGATCTATAATAAGGCGATGTATAAGATATTATTCATTATTTTATAAATACAGGAACATGCCCCGTTTACAGATACAGCAGATTTAGAGAAAAATCCTTCCTCTGATCGGCGAATACATGTGATGTCAGACCATCCAGAGCGCTATGTGGCCTGACGTTGTTGTGATCATTTTGCCAGTGTTCAATGACCTCTTAGGTGAGGCTTAGACTCAGAATCCAGTTGTCTCTCAATAAAGATATTTTCGACATTGGTCACTTCCAGCGAACAACGCATCTAGGCAAGGTTATCAAGTAAATGACTGACCCGTTTGCCATTAATCGCGCTATCAACAACCATGGCTAGGCTCTACTTGGTAAAAATATACAGAACATTAAGCAGCCGGAATCATCCACCATCAGCGAAGTTGTCGCTCATGAAGTCCATCGTCCAGCGCTGATTCACCCCTTCCAGCTTGGTCATGTGAACACGAAGTTGTGCTGCGGTCTTCTTTCTCAGATGTGTTTTGATCTGAAGCTGCTCTTCCCAATACAGTCGTTCAGTTCGTTTATGGATGATAAGGATGTCTGCTCTCTGGAGAAATTCACGAATTTGCCGATACCCCCAACGGCGACGAACTGCTGCAAGATCTCTTAACCGAGCACTAAGTTGCTCGATGACATCCGGCTTTGACTGATAACGCCAAGATGAAATAGCTAAATCAACGAGGCCGCATAAACGCCGTTGACTTTGGCTATAGCGTTTCTGTAAGTGCTTAACTTTTTGTCGCTTGGCTTCCGGCGTTTCCAGTTTTTTTTAATTGTTCAACTTGAACATTGCGATAACAATCGCTTGGTCACCAATCAGCTTTTTTAGGTGCCGGTTATCATTTTCCATTATTGTCAATCTACAAGCGTCACTGTCGGCCATGCCACTGTATATGGTTTTCCTGTAGTACAGCGTCGCTTCGCTCATACCATACTTTCGGCAAAGCTTCTTGACGAGCATTTCTCCATCTGCTTCTTTCAGAATACCAATGATTTGCTCGGTTGTGAAACGTTTTGTCTTCAAAATGTGCAACCTCCTTGGTTTAAATTAGGATCCGAAAACTCTAGATCTAATTGTTAAAGTATGGTGGGGCAAGTTTCTGCATACAAGGATGAAAATCTATGAGTGGATATAAAGTTAATAACTTATGATTAATGCTTGAAGCCTTTCTTATTAAATATTATAAATTAGATAATTATGAAATATGAATCAATACTCGAGACTATAGGTAATACTCCTCATGTAAGAATTAACAGATTATTCGGAGACAAACATGAGGTATGGATCAAACTGGAAAGAGCAAATCCGGGAAACAGCATTAAGGACAGGATTGCACTGGCAATGATAGAAGATGCTGAAAGGAAAGGTATTCTGAATAAAAATTCGGTCATCATCGAACCTACTTCGGGTAATACAGGGATAGGTTTAGCACTTGTAGCAGCAGTGAAAGGATACAAAATTATACTTGTGATGCCGGAGTCAATGTCAGTGGAAAGAAGAAAACTCATGGAGTGTTATGGTGCCACATTTGTACTAACCCCACGGGAACAAGGCATGAAGGGGGCAATT
>JAAXWV010000374.1 GCA_013334845.1 Candidatus Roizmanbacteria bacterium
CGAGTTACTGGTTCGAGGCGCGGGCGGCAGTGGTATAAAAAAATGCCAGACCAAAAGGTCTAGGATTTTTTGCGTTCAGTGGCTCTTTCGTATAAATCTAAGGAGACAGCACCCGACTGAGCTTGAACATCACGAAGTATATTCCCAGAAGAAAGTGGATCCTTAAGGCATCGTTTCGCATATAATCCCACAACCGCAGCAAGCGTCTCTGTGTTCAAATCATCAAGCCATGGCGTGACGTCAGCACCATGCCTCGACATGTCAATCAAAAATTCCGTCACCCCAAACCCTTTCGGCGTAAAAGATGCCCAATTCCAATCAACAAACTTTACCTGCCCCGTTATTGAATTGTAGGCTATGTTATCACTACGAACGTCGCAATGCCCAAAACAGTCGTTCGGCTGATTAATAAGTGAGGCCGCTTGAATCGATAGATCATTAAGTGCTCTTTCGTCTAGTAATAATGACTGCATTTTACGAATCGCTGGGCGTAATTTTATTAATGATTCATTCTGTGCCATTTCGGCATACTTATTTTCAAGTTGACTTCGAATCTCTTCGTTTTGGATAATTAAGGCTAGTCCATCATCAAGCGCAAGTTTATCTCTAAAATAGGGGTGCAGGTTAAGTGAGTTGACTGCATTTTGATCAAATTCAATGTTCTCAAGTTTTTTAACCGCATCAACAACAGCCTGGATGTACTTTTGTTGCTCGTTTTCATCTTCTGGTAATGACCATGACCATCCATCTTCGACGCGATAGCTCGGCATCAAAAGTACATGGCCGTCTGCAACTATTTTTTCCCATTCCGGCACTAGTTCGGGTACAATTCCAATTAAGGCGTTTACACATTCGCAGTCTTTTTGAATCCACCCCAATTCCTCTGCCCCATAACTTGGAAGCAAGTCATGATCAACCTCCTTTGCAAAAATCCATCTATCCGCATACCCTACTAGCGAACGACGGTTACGTGAATAGCCACCATCAACGTCAACAACCTGAATATCCGAAACATTGCATCCAAGCTCATCTGCCGATGCTTCACGGCCTTTGATAGATATAGTGCGATTAGTTTCTTCCTTTAGTTGTTCCATGTTTATGATTATAACAAAAAGAAAATCCAATAGCGTCAAGGCGTTTCCTTGATAGCTTGTAAAATATACGGTCTTAGTTTAGATAGCGTCCTAAGATTATCTGTTGTTCTCTAAAATTTTTCCGTCACGTAATTTAGACCAGTGTTTACCGATAGTCTGCACCTTGTCGCCGTCAATTAATACGGCACTCCAGTCCGACAGAGCATAAATGTCCCAATCCGTATCTAAGGAAATATCGAAGACAACCTTGTCCTTATTATCAGAAGCTAAATCTCCGCCCTTTAAGTGGGGAAGGATAGAAAAATCGAGCAAATCCACATAATTATTTATTCCATAATCATCAAAATCGCCATATAAATTACCTTGCCACTTTGAGCTTATCATTTTGCCTAATACCATCGAGCCCGCTGAACTTCCGCACCATACTTTCGTTTTTAAGAGTTCTGGTAGGAGTGTAGAGAGGCCAGTTTTGTCGAAGACGGTTTTTAGATATTCGGTGTTGCCGCCAAAGCAGAAAATCGCATCGGACTTCTCTATTCGCTTCTTGATATCATCTATACTCAGCGCCAATAGATTAACTAGGTAAAAATCGCCAAAATTATGTTTGATGAAATGCATGCCGTCGACAAAAAAAGAGTTGTCGTTACTGTTCTCAACAGCGCAAGCTTCATTT
>JAAXWV010000099.1 GCA_013334845.1 Candidatus Roizmanbacteria bacterium
CTTCTGCTGCGGAACAAATTGTGAAGACGTATGTGTTTTCAGGCAAGATTTCAGAAGATCTCCAAGTGGTGATCCTTAATAACCTCGATCCAGATCCCAAGCGGGAAACAAAGGGAATCCAAGTTGTTGGTAGTTACGGTACTGGCAAATCTCACCTTATGGCGCTGGTCGCTGCAATAGCTGAAAATGCAGATTTATTGATTGATTTGACTGATAGTAATATGCGCGAAGCTTTTGCGCGTATAGGTGGGAAATACAAAGTGCTTCGGTTTGAGATCGGTACGGATAAACCGCTTAAAGATATCCTGTTTGCTCAGTTGGAGCGCTTCCTGGCGCGAGAAAAAGTTGAATTCACCTTTGATGAAGATTCAAAGTTCTCATGGAAAGAGTTGTTGCAGAACATGATGGCGGCATTTGAATCTGTCTATCCTGATAAACATCTTCTGATCGTCATTGATGAGATGCTCGAATATCTAAAAGGTCGTAACCCAACCATGCTGAATAATGACCTCATGCTGCTCCGTCAGGTAGGTGAGGCCTGCGATGGTTCCCGCTTCAAGATTATGTTTGGTGTCCAGGAGCTGCTGTATCGTTCCCCAGAGTTTCAGTTTGCTGCAGAAATGCTCAATAAGGTGGAAGATCGTTTTGCGGATATCATCATCACGAAAGATGATGTTGCTTACGTAGTCAAGGAACGCTTGCTCAAAAAAGATCCGCATCAAAAGCAGTTGATTCGCGACCATTTGCTAAAATTTGCTCCACTATTCGACGGTATTAACACCAATCTGAATGAATACGTCGATCTTTTTCCGGTTCACCCCAGTTATATCAGTAATTTTGAGCGGATCAAACATGGCAAAAGCCAGCGAGAGATTTTGAAGGTTTTGAGCCATCGTTTCCAGACCCTGATGGAACAGAATCTACCCGATACTACACCTGGTCTTATTACCTATGATTCTTACTGGGAAGATTTATCATCTACCCCGTCCATGATCACCTTGCCTGATGTCCGTACTGTCAAAGACAAAGTCGAGATTGTTTATGATCGTATCAACGGGCATTTTGTGCAAGGCCGTGCAAACCGGAAAGGACTGGCGCAACAGATAGTCAATGCTCTAGCCATTCGGGTATTGTGTGATGATCTGGATAAACATAATGGTGCCAGTGCACATAATCTGAAAGAAGATCTTGCTCATACTATCCCTGGTATTGATAATTCTGAATTACTGACCCAGACGATTCAGAGTGTGGCAAATCAAATCAAAAGTGCCACTGTGGGGCAGTATGTGGATTTGGATGTTGTATCCAGTCAGTATTACTTGCGGACTGAGGGCGGTATAAACATCCCCCAGATTGTCAGGGACTATGCCGATACCGTCCTGAAACGGAATAACGATCAAGCCGATCAGTACTATTTTGAGTTCCTTCAATATGTGCTCGGTTTGCAGCAGAACACCTATCGCACCGGGTTTAAAATCTGGCAACACAGCCTGGACTGGTTGGACAAAAAGAGCTTTCGGCTGGGTTACATTTTCTTTGGCAACCCCAATGAGCGCAGCACCACCGAACCTATTCAGCAATACTACATTTTCTTTTGTCCGCTTTTCAACGCGATTACCCGTAATGACGAGGAAGATGAAATTTACTTTGACATGAACGGTCTCAGCCAGGAGTTTAAGGATCTCATTCTTCTCTATGGCGCAGCCAAAGCTACTGAAGCCAATGCATCAAGTGATCAAAAAAGTTTTTTCAAGGCACAAATCACAGAAAACCTGAACCGTGCCATTGCTTTGTTTGAAAATGAGTTTGTTGAGAAAACGAAAGTTATCTACAAAGCCAATGAAACACTCCTCCGATCATATTCACTACCAGGTGAAGGTGCTTCCAAGGATATGATCTTCAGTTCTGTCTCCGCCAGGGTACTCAATAAACATTTCAGCGATACATTTCCTGATTACCCGGCGTTTAATGATCTCATGTCGCCTCTCAGTAAGGAAAACTTTGAGAGTGCTATAAAGAAAGCTTTAAAGAAGTTGATGGCTTTCAATCAGCCTAATCGTGAAGGCGAGGCAATCCTCACAGGATTGGGGCTGTTGAGTGGACAAGGAATTGATACACAGAATTCAAAATATTCCGACAGTATTCGCAAAAAGCTCAAAGCAAAAGGGCATGGTAAAGTTTTGAATAGGGATGAGATCCTCTACCCCCACTATATTCCGCAGAATCTTTGGTATTCGCAGGATTTCACGTTGGACCATCATCTTGAGTTTGTGGTTCTTTCAGCGCTGGTTTTCAAAGGTGATATCGAAATTACCTGGGCAGGAGGCCGGTCACTCACTGCCACCAATATTGATCAGATGCTGCTTACCCTGATTGAAGATGATTACTTCTCTTTTCAGAGTGTCCGTGAGCCGACCGGGCTTCCAATTAAAGCGCTTAAAGCGCTATTCGGTCATCTTGGTCTGCCAGATTTAAGTGGTGAATTGGAGAAACCGGAAACTCTTAGCCGTATTCTTGCTGAAGCAAAAGTACGAGTAGGAAAGGTGGTCAGTTTGAAGGCAAAGGTAAGCGCAGGTATCCGCTGCCGGAATGTGCCGTTACTAACGGAGGCGAAGGCAGATGAGATCCGAGTGGGTTTTGAAAAGCTGGCCTCTGTGCTGGATGGTATTCAGGGATACAACACTTTTGGGAAGTTGCGTGGCTTCAAATATACAGAGGATGAGCTAAAAGGTGCCTTTGCTGTCTGGTCGTCATGCAGATTGGTAGAGAAGCTTTTGGAGCGTGCTACAAAGTTTGAAAAGCTTATCGGTTACCTCTATACAGCACAGTCATACGTGGTGGAGAGTGAGCGCCCACTTTATGATGACATAAGCTTAGCTATACACAAGCTCCCCCAGATTTTGCTGGCCGATGAAGAAAACGAATATATCAAATACGAAGCACTCTTAAACTCATTGGTTGATCAGTATGTGGATTACTACCTGCCCCAATATCACAAATGCCGACTTTCGCATAGCGATGCAACCAATAAAGCTCTTCTTTTGGACTCTGACACCAAGAAGATTTGTGACATTATCAAGGATGCTGAATTCATAACAAGAGTAGAATATGACAACTGGCTCAATCGGATTACTGCCCTAAAAGAGGCTGATCAGGCGCTGAGCAAGGCATTGGTCAAGGAAGAGCCGTATCACGAATTCAATCCGCGAGAGTATTACGATAAGCCCACTTATACCATCGTAGAGTTGCAAGAGCAGTTGGACGGGATTTTGGATAAATGGGTCAAGGCGATGCGCTCAATTTTTAAAGACCCGAGCGTCAAGGCAAATCTTGAAGTGCTGGACAAGCTTTCACGGGAGCTGGTGGAAGGATTCAAGAACGGCATCATTGATATCACGCTTGATAATGCCATGCAGTTGCGCCGGTTGATTGGTGAGCTCTCCAAGGGCTTTGAGCGTATTGAGATTGTATCGGATGATTTCAGGAAAGTTTTCAGTAAGCCTTTGAAGGCAGAGGAAGCTGTTGAGGTTTTTCAGAAGTACGTCGATGAGCTGTGCAGTGGAAAAGAGCGGAGCAAGGTTCGCATCATTATTAAATAAGAGATCATTATGCCAACACCGATAACCTGCCTTGGAAAAACCTTTACCACCGAAGATGAGCGCCGGAGCTATTTCCTTGACGAAATGCGAAAACAGTTGCCTGAGCTGCGCAAGATCGAAGGGTTTCCTATCGGTACAGATGATGACATACTGAATCTGTCGGACCCACCATACTATACCGCTTGCCCGAATCCATGGTTGAATAATTTTATCACGCAGTGGGAAGAGGAAAAGAAAGTGCTTGAACAAGATAATATGCGCAAGGCTGATTTTGAGGTGCATGAGCCGTATGCCAGTGACGTTAGCGAGGGGAAAAATAATCCGATTTACAACGCTCACAGTTATCATACGAAAGTACCTCATCCGGCAATTATGCGCTATATCCTGCACTATACACAGCCAGGGGATATTGTGTTTGATGGTTTTGCCGGGACGGGAATGACTGGAGTGGCAGCACAATTATGCGGCAGCCCAGACGCTGAACTTAAATATAAAATTGAACGCGAATTTAATGCACAAGGTATAACTGCTCCTGTATGGGGTACTCGTAAATCTATTTGTGGGGATCTTTCACCTGTAGCGAGTTTTATTGCATACAACTACAACACTCCCGTAAATATTGAAGAATTTGAGGGAGAAGCAAAACGAATCTTAAGCGAAGTGGAAAATGAATGCGGGTGGATGTATGAAACGGTTCATAAGGATGATCAGATTGGTGAGATAAATTATACAGTGTGGAGTGATATCTTTATTTGTCCGGATTGTGGTGGTGAAATTGTGTTTTGGGATGCAGCTGTGGACAAAGAGAATGGTGAAGTAAATAAGGAATTTGACTGCACTCATTGTCAGGCAAGACAGACAAAGCGTAGTGTTGGAAAATGCTTTGAAACAGTTTATGACTATGCATTAAATACGACTATAAGCAGGACAAAAACTATTCCAGTAGAGATTAATTACTCCTTTAATGGAAAGCACTTTAATAAAGTGCCAGACGCTCGAGATATCGCTATTATTCAGAAGATTGATCAGACAAATATTCCTTATTGGTATCCAATTGATCAAATCACTAAAGGAGATAAAACTGGTGAGCCAATTCGTATTGGGATAACTCATGCACATCATTTTTATACAAAAAGAAATTTATGGATATTATCAGCTATAAAAAACAGATGCAAAACCAGCCAAAATATATTACTATTTAACAGTCAACTTATAAATATTTCTAAATTAAATAGATATCGACCCGGAGTTTCATTTCCTTATAACCCTTTGAGCGGAACATTGTATGTTGGTTCACAAATATCAGAATCTAATATATTTGTTGCTTATCGGAATAAGATTTCAAAATTGACAGCCGCATTCAATTTAATAAAAGGCAAAAGTGTAATAACAACAAATTCGGCAACCACTAATAAGATAGACGGTTCAAATACAGTCGATTACATATTCACTGACCCGCCATTTGGTGCGAATCTTATGTATTCAGAACTTAATTTTATATGGGAAAGTTGGCTAAAAATAAAAACAAACAATCTCATAGAGGCTATAGAGAATAAATCACAAGGTAAGAATTTTTTTGATTATCAAGACATCATGCTCCGATGCTTCAAGGATTACTTCCGTATTTTGAAGCCCGGTCGGTGGATGACTGTAGAATTCTCTAATACATCTGCCGCCGTTTGGAATGGAATCCAAGCAGCGCTGCAAAGGGCAGGTTTTGTAATCGCAAACGTAGCTGCACTCGATAAACAGCAAGGTAGTTTTAATGCTGTTACAAATTCCGTTTCTGTTAAACAAGATCTGGTTATAAGTTGTTATAAGCCTTCCAGTGAATTTAACCTTAAATTTCGTACAGAAAGCGGGGAGGTAAATGTATGGTCATTTGTTGAGGAGCATCTCAAGCATCTTCATGTCTCTATAATTAAGGAACAAAAAACATCGGCGATTATTTAGCGGAGTCCTAATATCC
>JAAXWV010000100.1:0-4871 GCA_013334845.1 Candidatus Roizmanbacteria bacterium
AATGATATAATTGACATCATATATGAGCTATAAACAGCAGTTGGAAGATATACTTGGGGAGGGCAGAATACAAGAACAAAAAGAATTAACTTCTTTTTTTACCATCCATGTACCAGTGAAAGCTGAGTATTATTTTGAGGCAGAAACGAAAGAGGATATTCTTAATGCTATTGGAGCCGTTCATTCACTCCGGATTCCGATTAAGCTAATAGGAGGTGGCTCTAATTTTGCAGTTACTACTTCGCTTATTAAGGGCCTTGTAGTGCGCAATATGTATCATAAAAAAGAGATAGAGGTTTCCGGAGGGCAAGTCAAGGTTCGTGTCTCTTCCGGCTATCCGCTCTCCCGCCTTATCCAGGAGCTAGTTCGAGAGGGGATAGGTGGATTAGAATATCATATGGGTCTGCCGGGAACAGTAGGCGGAGCAGTGGCCATGAATTCAAACTGGGCCAATCCTATGTCTTTTGTCGGTGATCATCTCATCGAAGCTACATTGGTTGATGAAAAGGGAAATATAAAGAAAGTCGACCATGATTATTTTCGATTTAGATACGACTACAGTACTATTAAAATCTCCCGTGAAATAATTCTTGAATGCGTATTTAAGCTAGTAAAAGGCGACTCTGTGGAGCTCCAGGAAATAGCTGCGAAATCGTTAGAACATCGCAAGCAGACGCAACCAGCGGCTTCCGGTTCGAGCGGTTGTTTTTTTCAAAATTTAACTGATGAAGAACAGGAAAAATTTAATTTACCTACTAAATCAGCTGGTTATTTGATCGATAAGGCAGGCCTCAAAAACGCTATGGTTGGCAAATTCGTCATTTCGCCTGTGCACGCTAATTTTATACTCAATACTGGGGGCGGGACACCTCAAGAGCTCGGCCGCATGATAGAATTAGTAAAGAAAACAGTTTATGAAAAATTTGGCATAATGCTGCGAGAGGAAGTTGAAGTAATTTAATTATGGAAGATGCATATATTGTCAAAGGAGGATCGGTACTTAAAGGTGAGGTCACTCTCTCCGGCGCTAAGAATGTTTCATTGAAGATGATTATCGCAGCCCTTCTTTTTGAGCAGGAGGTGATTCTGTCACATGTCCCGCGTATCAATGACGTAATGGAGTTGATAGAGCTTATTAAATCGCTTGGCGGTACAGCACATTTTATTGAAAAAAACACTTTGGCGGTTGATGGTCGGAACATGAATGCAAATAAAGTTGATCTGCTCCATTCTGCTAAGACCCGTGTTTCGTTTATGCTCTTCGCACCGCTTCTGTATAAACACAAAGAATGTTTTGTGCCTAATCCGGGAGGATGTCGCATAGGTGCTCGACCTGTGGATCGTGTGATAGAAGGAATGAAGGCATTGGGAGTTTCTATAGAGTATGACTCAGAGACGGGTTATTATCACGCAGAGTTAAAGGACTCTATAAACGGTGAATACACATTTGTAAAACCATCACACACAGGTACGGAACTGCTTATTATGTTGAGTATGATTGGATCAGGCATGGTAACCATACATAATGCTGCATTAGAACCAGAGGTTGATGAACTCATCACGTTTTTAAATGAATCAGGTGGAAGCATACATAGAAAGGGAACAGACATTATTATTAATGGGGTAGCCTCACTCAAACAAACAAAACCGTTCACCATCATTTCGGATCGTAATGAAGCAGCAACATACGTGACGACTGCATTGGCTACCGGAGGCGATATTGTAATAAAAGGACTTCCTTATTCTCTATTTTCAACCTTTATTCAAGCTATTACCGAAGCGGGGGCTTTAGTTAAAAAGATTGATGATATGACTTATCATTTTTCAGCTCCCTATGGTCTTAAAGCCGTAAGCGTGGAGACGGAGCCGCATCCGGGTTTTATGACTGATTGGCAGCAGTGTTGGGCAATTCTCATGACACAGGCAGAAGGGGAATCGATAATTCATGAACGTATTTTTGAAGACCGATTCCAATATGTTGAAGAATTAAAGAAGCTAGGTGCAAAAATACAATACGTTGATGTATTAGTTGAGAATCCGACAGAATTTTATCACTTTAGTTTTGATCCTACCCATTCGTACCGCCATGCCGTAAAAATTCATGGCCCCCAAAGACTTCACAATGGCGTTCTCACCATTTCTGATTTGCGCGCAGGGGCGACATTAGTTACAGCTGCCTTAATTGCAAAAGGTGAGTCGGTAGTAAACGGCGCATCAATAGTAGAGCGTGGATACGAAGACTTTGTAGAAAAACTAAGTTTGTTGGGAGCTCGTATCCGGAAAGTTTAATTTTCCTCACTCCTCTATCACTAATTTCTGTTCCTGATACGTTTTAAGTGTGGCGTTTGCTGGAATTGGCTGATGAACTATAGATCCAGGATAGATATGTGCGTTTGCGCCGATGGTTATTCCTGGGAGAATGGTGCAGTTTACTCCAAAGAGCACTCCTTTAGCTATGATAGCGCCCAGTTTTTCATTGTTTGTATCTATTTTTTGATCAGTAAGCTTTAATGTTATATTTTTTTTATCAAATATTCTCAGATTTGCTGTGCATGTGCCATAACTAGGATTAATACCTTCTTCCAATATCGAGTCTCCGATGAAATTATGATGCAACATGCATCTTGGTCCAATATAACTTCGGGCCACTTCAGTCCCGAACCCAATTGTTGTCCCCTCTTCTATCATACTTCCCCTAACTAACGCCCCACTGCCCACCATTACCTGTTTTCCAATATATGTTGGGCCAATGATAGAAGCTCCGCTTTGAATTATGGCACCATCATCAATAATGACAGGACCTGTTATGGAAGCATTGGGTGAAATTACTGCAGTATCGGCAATATTGGGCAGAAATCCATTGGTTAAAAAGGAATTCATCATATCGAGAACATGATGAGGATATTTGACCTTTTGCCAATAACCCTGATAAGGAACAAAGTTAACAAACTCCTGTTTCATATAGCTATCCAGAGCTTGTTCATAACGGTCATCAGTTCCTTCTGGTTTTTGTTCGATAAGAGAAATTAATGCCTGGGGGTTTTGAAAATAGTGGCAGACGATATTGATGTACTTACTAGGTTCAGTACCGAGTACCGGTTTTTCAACGATTGAAACGGCCCTGTTTCCATCAACTTGAAGATACCCACCGGGAAAGTACGTATCCCGTTTGAGGCCAACTACCATAGCCTTTGTACTGAAACTAGCCTCGATAACTGAACGGATAATCGTCGAATCAATACGGTCTATGGCATTGAGGACTATTATCGGAGTCGCTCCAATTTCTACTTTTAGCTGGAGAAGAGCATCAGACATACCAAGCGGTTCGGGCTGTTGTTTTACGCGAATGGTAAGTTTTTCGTTGCGGTAGTTCTCTATCCAATTTATATTTTCCTTATTAGCTGCTATCAAAACATCTTCACCACCTGCCTCTGCGACAGTCTCAAGAATATGTTGTATCAATGGTTTTCCCATAAATGGGACGAGGGTTTTATTGATTGTGAAGGGTTTGAAATGTTTACCTTCTCCGCCTGCTAACACAATAATAAGTGGCTTTATCATGATTTGTAGATTACAATATAATACTAACAATTGTACAGTAACATCAATGAAAAAAATTACAGTATTTGGCGGCGGTACTGGTTCTTATGTTGTGTTAACGGGTTTGAAAAAGTATGAAGCTGATCTAGCTGCGGTTGTGAGTATGACGGATTCCGGAGGCTCAACGGGTAAACTACGTGATCAATTGGGTGTCTTACCGCCCGGCGATGTTCGGCAATGTTTGCTTGCATTGTCAGAAGCGCCGGAACTATGGCGAAAGCTGTTCTTATATCGCTTTGCCAATGGCGATCTTCGCGGCCATAATTTCGGCAACATTTTCTTGTCAGCTTTGGAAAAGGTAGCTTCAAACTACGATGATGTTATTGATACAGCCAGTTATGTACTTCAAGTTAAAGGGCACGTGTATCCAGTAACCTATTCAAAAACGACGCTTTGTGTAGAGTATATGAATGGGGAAGTGGTAAAGGGAGAAGGACTGATAGACTCTAATTTTGCTGAAAAAACACGAATAAAGACCGCATATCTCGACCCAAAAGTCTACTTTAATCCCCGGGCCTTGAAACGTATTCAGGAGACGGATTTGATTGTGATCGGGCCAGGTGATGTGTATACGAGTATCGTACCCATTTTGCTGGTAAACGGCGTTAAAGAAGCGATTGCTTCTTCATCAGCATCGGTCGTATACATCATGAACCTTATGACAAAACAGGGTCAGACCGTAAATTATACCGCAAAGGATCATCTAGACGATATTACGCGTTATTTAGGCAGAAAACCTGATGTTCTCGTAATTAATAATGGAGAGGTGGATGTGGAGACGCTAAATTGGTATGCCGAAAACGAAGAACGAGTAGTATATAACGATATTGATTTACAGTCATTTAAAGGGAAAGTAATTGTAGGTGATTTTGTAGATCGGCGCCCGTATGTTATGGAAGAATCTGATCTTGTAGAAAAATTTGTTAGAAGTGTCCTGAGACATGACGGTGACAAATTGGCTGAAGTATTGTATAACTTACATACATGATTAAGCATATCCAACATCGGATCAATCGGCATGCGATCTCTTTTAAGAATGCATTTGCAGGAATTTCTTGGGCGTTTAGAAACGAACTAAACTATTCAGTACATATTTCTCTCTCTTTTTTAGCTATTGCACTAGGATTCTTCCTTAAGATCTCACTCAATGAATTTATCGCCATCATTACCTTTATTTTTCTGGGACTAGCTATTGAGACGATCAATACCGCTATTGAGCTAACAGTGGATGCGATAGATACACGTTGGCGAGAAGATCTTAAACATGCAAA
>JAAXWV010000100.1:4881-5558 GCA_013334845.1 Candidatus Roizmanbacteria bacterium
GAAGTATGTTGCTTTTTGCCTTCGGAGCGTTGGCCGCTTCCGGACTCATCTTTATTCCTAAAATTATTGCCCTTTTTTATTAAACTATGTCGCAATACTTATTTATTGCTCTTGCATCATTTTTGATTCACTTTTTCCTGATCGTTCCTTTCATCAACTTCCTTTACAAAATGAAACTACAACGAGCCAATCAGAAGACACTTGATGCTTTTAACAAGCCTACTCCGGTATTTGACAAGTTCCATTGCCACAAACAAGGGATACCAGTTGGAGGGGGATTACTTGTTGTTCTCGTGACTACCGTTTTGTTTGCTTTTTTTCTCTTAGTAGTAACTCTTTTTAATAAAACGATTCAGACTAATTATCCCTCAGCTATTAATGAAATAAAAATTATCTTTTTCACATTTATCAGCTTTGCACTATTGGGTGTATATGACGATCTAAATAAAATATTTTTGTGGAAAAAACAAAGTTTTTTTGGGCTGCGGATGCGGCATAAGCTCGTAATTGAGATTATTCTGGCTCTGGTGATCTCCATAGCTCTTTTTAGTGATTTACGCATTAGTATCATACATATTCCTTTCTTCGGAGTATTTCAACTCTCATACTTCTACATTCTTTTTGCTGCCTTTGTAATTGTCGCTTTTGCAAATGCTGTAAATATTACTGATGGCCTT